>NZ_PGUB01000043.1:0-41002 GCF_002924285.1 Aquimarina sp. I32.4
ACAAAAAACTGTCCTAGATGTTAACGCTATAAAGAATTACAGAAATATCGAAGCACAATATCAAAAACTAATATCAACGCAATTATAAACTAGAGCCTATCTAATAAAGCCCGTATCATAAAAGACATGTTTGATCTCTGGTATTATAGTCCCGAATTCTCTACCGCGAAAATGGAACAAGACAATCCCTTTAATAACCTTGTAATGGTCGATGATTTATTTGTACCCCTAGATACGCTACCTCTTGACATACAACAAGTCGTGCAACAAGCCAGAAATGAAGGAAAGGATATTACTTTAACTACAAAATATGAAGATCAATAACTATATGTAGTTGATCGGATGCTTACCTACCACAGACGGAGCTAATAATTATAATGATATCAAGGATCATTTAGAAGAGCATAATGCAGTAGTCATAAAAGATAAAAGTAAAACCTCAGAAATACTACCTTGGGGACATATTGCCATTAGTAATGCCAAAAGATTATTATTGGATATACATCATTCTACTGGAATTCATTATTTACAGAGATATCTGGATGAATATTGTTATAAATTCAACAGAAGATACTTTGAATCTATATTCGACAGGACTATCATAGTAGTGGTAGCTAGCAAAAAAATGGAAAATGTGTAAACTATCCGATAGTCATATTGTACAAAGTATAAGGTATTGTCGTTTTTCTTGATGACCCCTTACTAAATATCTTTTTTGATTCTGATCAAAAATAGTTACACTTTTACTCTATAAAAAGGAAAAAAATGATCTTTCAAGTTAATTCTATACACATCTGAATAGCTTGAATCGGAAGACAAACACAGTTCATCATAAATTTTCTCATCGACTATTTTTCTACCTGTATAAAAGATCGCATCTTCATCTTTGGGAAAAAGAGATTTTTTGTGTTTATAAAGACCATCACCGTCTTTCATTCCTCCTCCTAAAACATAATGCTTTATTCCGTTCTCTATAGCCCATTCTATAATTTTCACTCTAAGAAAGTCGTTGGGTCTATAACTAAAATACTCTGCATTAGTACCTCCTAAAAAAGCAAACAAAACATCTTTGTAATTAATTATCAATTCTATTGAAACAGGTATTTCTTCATAGTACGCTATGGCTATCGTAAAATTGTTGAGGTTTGATAATATTAAATTCTCAAAATACATTCCTGAAAAAAAGTAAATACTATCTGCATTATTTCTATTCATAGTATCTACATAGATATCATTAAAAATTTTAATGATATCTATTGTTATTTCTTCTTTATGAAATATTTTGAAAGTTAAATTATGATTTACAGCTTTTCTATAATTATTTCTTACTTTAGGTAAAAAGGCTCTCCATTGATCTTCAAAAGTCCCTAAAAGATTTCCTCTTACATTAGAAAGTGATTTGGTAAGACAACCAGAGTATTGTTTGTGGTTACCATTTAAACTAAAACGAATAAACTCTGCTATTACATTATTATCTTTATACCACTTATCTACGTAGTTCCAAAAATGAGTAATATCTTCTTCTGATACTGTATCACAAAACAATGGTCCACTATACCCATAAGGACTTATCACATCATAATAAGGATAACTTTTATTGTTAAATTTTATTTCTCTAAAAATAAAAGGCATCAATACGATAGCTGTATCATTTTTTTCTAATAAAAAATATTTAATTTTTTCCGTTTCTTTCTCAAAATGTAATAAATGCTCTACAGAATAATATATATTATTATCCCATTTATACTTAAGAAGCCTTTTATATTCTATGGTATCCTGATTATTAGTAAGATTTTTTATTGAGAGTTTGTAGTTTTGTTTCAATTGATTTAAAGTTTGGTTAGGTTATATTAGTTTTTGTGTATTCTATATTAAATGGGACGTTTTTTCAATTCTTTGTTTTTAAAAAAGTATTCTTTAAGTTTTTGAGATAATACTTGAGACAACCATATTATCCTACCACAATGCTCTACATGCCATACTGCTTTACCGTCAAATACATTTCCAGCAAGTAATGGTCCCATAATATGTAAATTTTCACTTGCTTCTAAAGAATCATTTACCTCGAAACCTATCTTTGAATCATTGGGTTTGCAATATCCTTTTTGCATCAAATTTCTCAATAATTCAGGAGTTTCTTTCTTTTCTAAATTTGTACTTCCAATACAATTAATAATGATATGTACTGGCTCTTGATAAATTTTGTTTCCCCCTGTCTCTGTATCCACATATTCTAATTCATATTGACCAGTAGGAGTTTTATTAACTGCACCAAACCTTCCTGTAATATGATTAAAACGATTCTCTTTTTTGAGATCACTTACTGTTTTAGAATAATGAAAGCCAGCACATCGTTGTCTCCTACCTATTTCATTACCATATATGCATGCAAATTTTTTCAATTCTTCTGGAGTTAGTTTATCTAATAAAACTCCAAAAGCACTTGATATGATATCCACGGTAGATGCCGCTCCTAACTTTATTTCATCTGCATAATCTAAATCTTTGAATGTAGCCTCTGCAATGTCTTTTGCTGTTATATTACTTTCTGCAACTAGTGCTTGTAAATTAAATGGGGTATATTTTTTTCTACCTTCTTCATCAATTACAGCATCAGGTAATACTCCTTGGGTAGAAAGAATTGTAAATTTATTTATTTTTGTTTTAATTTCCTCTATATCATTCAATTTATATAATAACTCAAGACCACTTGCATTCGCTCCAACAATTAAAACATTTAGCTTTTTTTCTAATTTATTATTTTCAATAAAGTTATCTATTGTTTTTAAAACTGTATTTAATTCAGGTTTATAAGGATTGTTTATAAATAATAAATTATCTTCTTTTATTAGACTTTCTTTTTTCCAAAGAGGATTAACTGGTAAGGAACCTACAGAGAGAATAATTTTCTCTGATATTATCGTGTTATTATCATTTAATAAGAGCTTATACTTATTCTCTGCCTTTTCTATATCAACAACTTCTTCATTGATATAATCAACCTCAATCAATCCTTTTGCTTTAAAATCCTCTAGTTTATTTTTTACTTTTTCGCTAATATACCATCCAAAAAAACGACGAGGAATAAAAAGATGTTCCCATTCATTATTCTTTATTTTTTCTGTATGCTTATCAATCCAATTTAACGCTAGAGTTCCTCCGTCCTTTTTTAATTCATCTAATAACCAATTTTTATTATTATTCAGCCATTTTACAAATTTGCTGCGTTCTGGTTCTGGTAAAAAGTTTTTTAAAGAAGTGATTAAGTGTACAGAAAAACCTGACCTAGATCCATACGGAATTCCTGAATAAAATTCTTTGTATTTGTCAATAATACTGATATGTATTTTTCTTGTTTCCTGATGTTTGTCTATTGAATCAAGAAAATGTAGTATTGTAAATGATGAGGATATCCCTGAACCTATAAAAGTAAGGTTAAATGAATTATTGGAACTCTCTTCCTTACTACTGTTTGCCTTTGTTTTTATAACTTTTCCTGGGTTACCAACAACGGTTGAATAATCTGGTACATCTTTTAGAACTACTGTTCCCGCTCCTATGGTACACCATTTACCTATTTTTACCTTTGGTATGACAACGGCTCCTACACCAACATGCGACCCCTCTCCTACTTCTACATGCCCACACAGTGCCGCTTTTGGTGAAATATGTGCATAATCCCCTATAATATTATCATGATCTATACTAGCTGCTGTGTTTATAATAACATGTTTACCTATAACTGTATTGGGTTGGATAATTGCTCCTGCAAAGACAACTGTACCTTCTCCTATTTTTGCTGTAGGTGCTATAGTGGTTGATTCGTGAATTGCTGTTTCAAAATCACTTTTAAGAAAATTTGCGATCTCTGCTCTTTGTGAATTTACCCCTACTGCAATAATAACTGGAGGTCCTTGATGTGGGAATTGATCTATGTTTTCTCTAGCTCCAGAAGCGACATTCTTTGATGCATAATGTCGCCCCGAGGGTTTATCATCAAAAGTATGTGTAACTTCGTATCCATTATTTTCCAACACTTCTCTGATTACTTGAGAATGCCCACCCGCTCCATAAATCCTTATTTTTTTGGATTCTTCTTTCTTTAAATTTTTCATTACTATATTTAAGTTGATTTGTTTTTGTGTATTAATCGGTATTTATATTGGGTAGGGTATATCGGTTTATTATATTATTTAGTTATTTCCTTTCCAAGCAGTCATAGTTATATTCTGATCTACATTAATGCCTTCTTTTTTAATTACTTTTTTGATTGTTAATAATAAAATTCTAACGTCTAAGATAAGATTTAGATTCTTTACATACCAAACATCATATTCAAATTTTTGACTCCAAGATATTGTATTTCTACCTTTTACCTGAGCCCATCCTGTTATTCCAGGCCTTACATCATGTCTTCTTCGTTGTTCTTCATTATATAAGGATAAGTATTCAACCAAAAGAGGTCTTGGACCAATTAAACTCATATCACCTTTTAAGACATTAATAAGTTGTAATATTTCATCTAATGAATATTTTCTAATAAATGCTCCTGCTTTGGTTATACGAGATACATTATGCTCATTATTTTTATCTCCAGATTTCAGGTCTGACATTGTTTTGAACTTAATAATTTTAAAAAGTTTACCATTTTTTCCTGGCCTTAATTGAAAGAAAAAAGGTTCTCCTTTATTTACAATTACCAACACTAAAATCAGTGTTAGTATAACTGGTAATAACAATGTGATACCAAAGAATGAAAGCACAAAGTCTAACACTCTTTTTATATAGGGGTTGTACATATATTTTATTTCTAGATTTATAAATAGTATTCTGACTTAAATGTGTTTAATTTTTATTTTGACAATAAGAAGGAATAGTCTGTACTATTCTTTATTTTTATCTACTCCCCATAGACCTGACAAATAACGTTCTCCTTTTTTTACTGTTCTTATTTCTCTTGCAGGAACTCCATAAGCTAATTTATAATCGTCTATGTTATTAACAATAACTGAACCTGCTCCTACAACGCTATACTCTCCAACCATGATTCCTTGAATTATGTTAGCTCCTAATGATATTGCTGTACCTTTTCCTATACATACATTACCACCAATAGTAGCTCCAGGAGCAAGACTAGAAAATTCTTTCATAACACTATCATGACCAAGATTAACCCCTGTATTCAAAATACAAAAATCTCCTACTTGGGCTTCTGCATTAATTGTTACCGAAGCTAATACTACTGTTCCCTCTCCCATCATAACACTCGGGCTAATAACCACTGATGGATGAACTACAGTAATAAACTCAAAATCTGGAGCTATTGATTTTATTTTTAAATACATTTGGTATCGTACCCAATTATTACCAATTGCAATAACTCCTTTTCTTACACCTTGCTTCATCAAGCTAAGGATGTCTTCTTCTTTTCCTAAAACTTCATATCTCAGTAATTTACTTCCTTTTGGCTTGAACGTATCAATAAGACCATGAATCACATAGTTATTATTCAATTCTATGGTTTCTATTATGACCTTGGCATGACCAGAAGCACCAATAATGAGGATTTTTTCCATGTTTATTTCTTACAAATCAATAGTAAGCCTATCTTTTACAAATCAAATGTAGCTTCTAATGATTTTATCTAAATTTTCCTTATTCTCCCTAAAATACTAAAAATCAGCATATTAAACACTAACCAATAGTTATATAATATCTAAATCTATGATAATTCCCTTATATCAATCACAATTCAGATTCTATAGTTTTGACTAAATCTCCTACATTATTCATATTCATGAGATCCATCAATTTAAATTTAATATTAAATATTTTTTCTACCTCAGAAATGATCATCATATGCGTGACAGACTCCCAACCATCAACATCATTGGCTGTGGTTTCATCAGTAAGTTGAAAATTATCATGTTCTAATACCGATACAAAAGCTTCCTTAACTTTTGATAAAATTTCATCTTTGCTCATCTATTATCTATTTGTTTTTATATCAAAATATGTTCTTAATTTTTTTCTGTCGATTTTACCATTCATACTATGCGGGAACTCTTTGATAAATCTCACATGCATAGGGATCATATAATCTGGCATTTTTGTTTTCATATACTCAAATATTTCTTTGGTATCAAACTCTTCTGATTCTATTGCTAGTCCTAATTCTGCATTTCCTAACGAATTTATAATATCAAGTGCTACCATATTCGCTTTTTTATCAGAAGTGTGTTTGGCATGAAATTCAATTTCTGCTAACTCTACTCGATACCCTCTAATTTTGACCTGAAAATCTGCTCTGCCTACATATTGGTAATCTCCTTCTTTATCTTTAAAACACAAATCCCCAGTTTTATAATAACGTTGCTCTATAGTATGTTCTTTTCTAGTAAAAAAGCTTTGGGCATTTCGTTCTTTATTTTTCCAATATCCAGGTGTAACTTGTGGACCACCTAGACACAACTCTCCTGTTACCCCTACAGGAACTTTATTATTACCCTCATCTACAATAAGATATAACGTGTCTTTTTGTGGTGTTCCTATTGAAATTATTCCATTATGAGATTTCTTGTGTGTTTCTTTATGGTATGGATAAAAACCACTATATACTGTAAATTCTGTTGGACCATAGTAATTAAAAATTTTACAGTTTGGTAGACAATTACTCCATTCGTTTGCTATATCACTATGCAATGCTCCCCCTCCAAAACTACAATATCTTACGTCTGGAGCATTAATCTCTGGAAAGTATGGGCGTAAATAGTTAATAATAGAAGGTACCATAGTAAGTACAGTAAGTTTCTGCTCCTTGATAAGTTTGAAAATATAAAAATATTTGATAGCCCCTTTTGGAATGGTATAAACACAAGAAGCTGATAAAAAAGGAAACAAATAAGTAACTACAGAAAAATCGAATGTAAGTTCAAACATTTGCAAGCATCGATCAGTAGGAAGTAAATTAAATTCTGGTTCTGCATCAACTGCATCAACTAATGCTTCTACATTAGAGAAGGTTATAGGAACCCCTTTGGGTTGTCCTGTTGTGCCAGATGTAAATAAAATATAAGCTATTTGATCTTCTGACACCTGTTTAGGCTTCAAATTGATTCTTGTATGCTCTAGTACTAAAGATTTTATAACAACATAATCTTTGTAGTCAGATTCTTTTGAAGAATCTATAATATATTTAGCTTCCGTAAGCTCTAAAATTTTGATATTACGTTCTACAGGAGTAGATGGATTAATTGGCACATACGCCTTACCCTCAAACCATAATGCAATGATAGTGGCATAGGTTTGAATATCATCATTGGTTACCAACCCAATCAATTTCTCTTTATTTTCAATCGTATTGGATATTGCTTTTCTTATTTTGGAGATTTCATTGGCAAAATCCTTATATGTATAAAATATATTATTTATACATAGCGCATTATGATCTGTATGATTCTCTATTGATTGTTGTAGTTTTCTTACAAATTTCATCTCTTTTATTTAATAAAAATGCCCATCTCTGTTTAACATGTTCGAATTTTCAAAATCTAAATTTGTCTCATTATGAGCTAATGCTTTTTTCAGAACTTTATGTGTAAAAATGGTTTTATATCGTTTGGTTATAGTATCAGATAACCTTGTATCATCTGTAAAAATAAATTTAGCTCTTTTATTAATAAAATTTTCTATTAGTGCATCTACACAGAGGTCGTAGTGTTTTTCTTCTTTTACCAAGAAATACTTAATGTTGTATTCATTATAATTAATAACATATGATAAAAAACCAATAATTTGATTATTTGTCATAATTTTTACATTATAGATATAAATATTATCACTCACACCTGTTTGCAATGACCTATATGGGAGTTTACCAACAATTGGTGTCTGTGTATATTGTAGCCCGTTTATTTGCCAGTTTATATATTCTCGTGACTTATATATCAAATCTTTTTCACACAAAGGTTCAATAAATTGCCAAGTTATATCATCAAGGTGATTTATATATTCGTAGGTAAGTTCTCTGGTTCTACTTTTTACTTTTGAGGTATTAATAAATTTTATAATTGCTCCAACTATATGATCGATTCTATTTAAGAAAAACTTAAATGGATTTAGGTATCGAAATCTTGCAGTAAGCATAGAAGCATCTATACTAAAAAAGATCGTATGTCGTAGCCTAGATGTTATTACTGTAAAAGGTTGTTTCTCATAAAAAGTAGTTACGTTCTCTGCAAATGATTTTATCAAAATCTGTTTACCTGTTAAGTTTATAGCTTCATTATATATATAGGTACCTAATATTGTGTCTTTATACTTTTTATCAACCCACCATGATATCATCCAGTAAACTTTTGTTTTTTGTTGATCATTAAGAAGATCTGGAAACAGATAAATAAATGAAATCATCTTATCATTCTCATAACCAATAATTCCACAATAATCCTCTTCTTCTATTCTAGAATTAGATGCCAACCATAGTGCTTTACTTTTAGGTAAAGGATTTAAGCCTCCTTTCCAATAGGTATTTTGTGCAATACCTTCTTTCAGCATTTTTTTGGTAAGTGGTAGTATTTCTATGTTCTCATTCATTGGTATGGGTCTCTTGAAAATGTAATTCTTCTATCAGGCGAATAGTATCTATAATTATTTTTCTTCCTTTTTTTGCAAATTTTGGATACAATGTTTCAAAAGTATCTTTTTTCTTAACCTTTATTGGGGTTTGACACAAAATAACCCCTTCATCTAGCTTATCATCAATTATATGAGTTGTTATTCCAGTAATTCTAACTCCATATTCCAACGCATCTTGAATAGCTGTTTTTGTCCCTAAAAAACTAGGAAAAAGTGATGGGTGTATATTAAGTATCTGGTTAGGAAATGCTGACAACATATCTTGCTTGATTATATATTTATAATTAAGCATAAATACATAATCTATATTTCTATTCTTTAATTCTTCAATTAATTTTACTTGATAACTCTTTAGATTAGGATAATCTTTTTTAAACATTTGTAATGTCTCTATCCCTGTTTCTTTTGCTATCTCTGCTGCTCCACATGGTTCTTCTTCGTAAATAACTAAAGAAATTTTACTTTTTTTAAATTTCTTATTGCTAAAAGCTTCTATAGTATCTCTAGCATTACGCCCCCATCCTGTTACCAATATTGCCCAATCAATTTTTTGTTCTGTACTCATCTAAATCTAAAATTACTGAATTAGGATCCACTACCACGTCCTTAGAGGTTAATACATTTTTAATTGTTCTGATTATAATTTTCAAATCTAATGATGCAGAAATATTATCTACATAATTCACATCCATTGCCAGCCTATCATCCCAATTAAGTATATTTCTCCCAGAAACTTGTGCCAAACCTGTTATTCCAGGTCTAACAGAATGTCTCATTTGCTCTTCTTTACTATAATAAGGTAAATATTTTATAAGTAATGGCCTCGGCCCAATAAAACTCATTTCACCTTTAAGAACATTTATTAATTGTGGTATTTCATCCAACGATGTTTTTCTTACAAATACCCCTACATTTGTTAGTCTATCTTTATCTGGTAATAACTTACCCTTGGTATCTTTTTTATCATTCATTGTCTTGAATTTTATGATACTAAAAATTTTTTCGTTTTCACCTGGTCTTCTCTGAACAAAAAATGGCTTCCCATTATTAGCCATTACTAAAAAAACAGTCAATAGTAAGAAAATAGGAGAGATTAAAAACAACAGACTTAACGCTACACAAAAATCCAAACTTCTTTTGATAAATAATTTATACATAATTTGTACTTTTCACTAATTATGAATTCATCATTTCATTAACCATTACCCTTCTTTTTCCAGATGCAAGTAACGGAATTTCGTCTACATATTCTACTGATATATTGGCATCTTCGCCCAAATACACTTTAAATTCGCTAAGCAACTCTTCTTCATTCATAAACTCCTTTTCTGTGTTTAACTTGAGTTGATATTTTCCTACAGACTTCTGAATAAGTTGACATTGTTTTATCATTGAATATTTATTGACTAGCAAAACTAGATTAATCGTTATAATATCTCCTTTTGTATCATAAATGACATCTATTTTTCTTCCTTCAATAGTCGATAATACTATTTTTGAATCTATAGTGTTCTTTACCCCTATATCCCCAGTATCATATCTAATCATAGGCATACAATAATTAAACAAATCAGTTATTACTATTCTACCTAGTTTACCATTTTCTACAGGAGTATCAGCATCTAATTCTAATACTTCAACAAAATAACTGGCTTCATTAATTCTAAAAAAATCTTTTTCTAACAATTGTTGGGCAATGATACCATTTTCTACATTAGAATATCGAGACACAACCTTAACATTAAAATGCGTGTACATCGCTTGTTTTGTGTAATCATTAAGCCTTTCTGAAATGGCAATTGCCGACCTTAAAGTATTAGCTACTGGTAGTGATTTATTTTTATCTAAATATTTACATATTTCTTCATATGCAGAGGCATACCCCAACCAACTATTTGATGAGTTGCTTTTTGATAATATATTGAGAGTATTCTGAATCTCTCCTTTTTTACTTAGCTCGAAAACATCAACAGGTACAAGGTTCTGAACCCATTGAGTAAATTTTCCTTTTTTTTCAAATGCATTCCATAATCGAAAATAGGTAAGTTTATATCCTAGCTTAAAACCTGCCATTTCTGAGAAAAAAATAGTATCTGCAACACTTCTTATTCTTTTTCTTTTGTCTTGGTATACTTTGAATGGAGTTCCTGTAGATCCACTGGTGCTTACTGTATACTTCGGAAGATTCATATATTTTTTAGACCTAAAATTCTCAAAATTATCTCTAATTATATTTTTATTTATCACAGGGAAATCTTCTATCAAATTACCTGTATTATATTTTTGATAATATTGGGTAGTAGATATTGCATGCTCCAACAAATTTTGTAAATTTCTATTTTTCAGATCAATGCTTTTTTGAGATGTTGGATTCTCAACAATGAACTTAATATCATTATAATGATGGCGTTTTTTTCCTCCAGTTAGTACATCAAGGCACCAAAAAGCTTTATTTCTAACTATTTCAGATATTTTCATAAGTATTATCTCTTCTTCTAACTTTTAAGCTTCTTCCATAATTTCTTTAAACATGGGATGTTTAAGATATCCACCATAAGCAATATCTGGCGTAACAAAAGAATTATTATCATTACCTTCGATAATTACAGGACCATTGTTACTTATAGCAATATCCCAACCTATTATTCGGTCAGGAATAAAACACACTGCTTGTTTTATTAATTCACAAGATTCTTTGAAATACGGGATTTCATAACCTTCAAAAATAATACCTGTATCAGGATGAGCATCTAATTGTTCTCCCCCATATTTCATCAATTGATGGCTTTTTCCTCTTAGTGTTCCTTTATTGATATCTACAGAAACATAAAAACCTCCCAAGCTACCATTATCAATTACACTGCCTCCTCTACCAAACCTCATAAAAGCAGATAAAATATGAATGGTATTCTCTTTATCTAGATAGGTATCAAATCGAATAGTATTTACACTGTGCTTATATATTTTATTGACCCCTTGGTGTTGCTCTATTACTTCTTGATGAATACAATCGTTATTTAATATATAGGATCCATAAGTTTGAATTTCTTTTTCAAGATTTTGCTGAGTTATAAGGTATGCTCCAGTTCCTCCCATCTCGATAATAGATTTGACAAATACTTTTGTTCTTCCTGTGGCTTCAAATAGGTTTTTAAAAAAAACATATAAATCTTCTTTATTATCAACCTGTTGTACATTTGATTGATATAAAAATCTATTTTTCAGGTTATGACTAAGTAAAGAAGGTACTGGCAAATTATTATTTTCCATATAATATGAAAAAGCCAATTTATTTCTTAATAAAGAAGCATATTGAAAATTATGTAAATTCTTGGAGAGTGTTATTTTATCAATTTCTTTACTACTCAGATAGTCCTTGTAATTCTTAACATCTTTTCTATATAAAAATTTACCAAAATAGAAATATGGTAATTCTTGTTTTATCACCCAAAATATAATGGCTTCTTTAAAAATTTGAAAAAATCCTTTTCTATCCTTATCATTAAAAAAAACTGTAAATCTTTTTTTTAGTAAAAGTAATTTTGTTTTCATCTGACTGTACGGGTTGAAGTAACTTAAACTTTTTTCATTTGATTATAAAATCTAATGAAATTGTAGTGTAATCATTTTTATAAATACTTCCATCAATTGGCTAATTAATCAATGATTTATATTCTTTCAAAATTTCTTCCCATACGTACTTGCGTTCATATCTACTGATAATGGACTCTCTTGCATTACTCGCCATTTTCTTTCTTAACTCATCATCATCAATCAATTTCTTTATACTATCATGTAGCATTTTTGCATCCTTTACTGGAATTATAGTACCATTTACTCCTTCTGTTATAATTTCATTACATCCATTAATATCTGTTACAATACTGGCAAGCCCCATAGAAGCAGATTGCATCACCACATTAGGAAACCCTTCTCTATAACTAGGAAATGCTAACATATCTGATATAGCAAAATAAGGTCTTACGTCTTCTTGCCACCCTACCATAATAATATTAGAATTAGTGTCTATTTGCTCTTGTACTTCTGGTAACAAAGGATCTAAATCATTCTCATATGTTCCTACTAAAAGAAGTTTTATATTATCTACAGTCTTATTTATTTTCTCAAAAGCCTGTATTAGCTCATTTATTCCTTTATCTGTAACTAACCGCCCTATAAACACAATTACAATATCACTTGGATCAATCCCTAGACTTTTTGATAACTTCTCATTGTCTTTATCAGTGTATAGTTCTGGATCAAAAAAAGAGGTATCAATCCCATTGGAGCTACCGTTCCCTATAACTTTTAATTTCTTGGAAGATGTATACTTATTTTCCAAAATAATAGTATTAAGACCTGATGAGTTAGGGTAAATTTTGGTTGCACAAGCATAAGTCACTTTCTCTACTGTATCTAGCAATAATCTTTTAGCCCCTTTAGCTTCTAATAATGGTAATCCTGCAATGGTATGTAATCTATGAGGAACCCCTGCCATTCTAGCTGCAATCATCGATAATGTTCCTGCTTTGGGAGTATGGCTATGAACAATCTCTGGTTTTTCTTTTCTAAATATTTTATAAAGTGCATATACAGCTTTTAGATCTTGTATAGGAGTAATTTTGCGAGTCATTTCTACAGGAATAACACGTATCCCTTCATCTTGAGTAACCAGATCTAGTTGTTCTCCTCCTTGACTTGCGATACCAATAACCTTATAATATTGGGACATAAATTTTAATTGTCCCTGTAACAGTTTCCCTAATGATATTGGCACTGTAGTAACCCTAATTATTTTTTGCATTCTCCCTTAACTTAAACTTATAAACTAATAAAACCGCTGTATATCATATTTATAGTATACAAGCCAGAAACCGTTGATGTAAACACTTTAACACATAGAAAAGTGAACTTAATCTCAATTACAAAGATTAAAATAACAAAAACATTAGCTTTATTAAAAATGGTATGAATATGATCTTATTATATAATAAAATACAATAGCTCCATTTTTTTATACTAGTTTAAAATTAACAACGGGGTAAAAAATTGAATTACAAATATAAGTATTAGGTAGTGTTTGAAAACTTTAAAACAAAATTTTATTCATTTTTTTATTTTTGTTAAAAATTGATCTTTTAATAAAGTGACTCTTCTTTACGGTTATTCAACAAAACAAATATGGGTAACCCCACTAAAGACAAGTATTTTGTCTTTTTGAAAAAAAATTAACATTTCAAAATAAATTTCACACAATTTAACATCTAATATTACGTTGTTGGAATAAATAACCTAAAAAAACAATCCCCCAAATGAAAAAATTACCTTACTACCTACTTATTTTCATGAGCTGTATTGCTATAGTATCATGTAGCAAAGAAAATTTTGATGATTCTGCTCCTGAAATAGGAATTGAAAAACCTGATCCCGACCCTGATGGTGAAATAACTCCAGATATCCCACCGAATACAATAACTACTCCTTGTGGTTTTGATCTATCAACAGTTGCTGCTGGTTCTACAATAATTCTTAATTGTCTTCTTGACCTCAATGGAGAAACGATAACACTACCTGAAAATGTTAATTTCGATTTTGAAGGAGGTGATATTGTAAACGGTAAACTAATCTTTAATGGCGGTGTTATTTCTGGAGAATTATTAAGTTCAAAACTCGAAATAGAAGGAAATGTTCAGCTTGAAGAACCTACATTTAAGTTTTATGCTTCTAGATGGGATATTGTAGAAGGAAAAGTACCACAAGATGTGGCTGAAAAAAATAGGTTAGCTCTACAACATACTATTGATCTTATCAAACCTTTAACTACTTCTTTTGATAGAACACTATTTAATATCAACAAACTAAATGCATATTTTCATGGACCAGACAAATGGGCTTATGGAATGAAATTACCTTCTGATTTTAATTTACTCATGACAGATAATACTCATTTAAGAGCTTTCCCATCTCCTTCTGACTATTCTATTATACTTATTATGATATTAAATTCTGAAAATGTTACTGTTAAAGGTGGATTCTTACATGGAGAAAGAGATGAACACCCTGGCCCTTTTAATATTTCTGGAAATTTAATGGTAGTCAAAACAGGAATTAATATTGTTATTGAAAATATTTATATGGGATACGCTGGTTCTGATGGATTAGATATTGAAAGTTATAGAAATGCCTATGATCCAGAATATGTACCAACCAGAAAAGTACTTGTCAAAAATTGCATCTTTGATTCGAATAGAAGAAATAATATGGCAATTACTGATGGTATTGATATTACAGTTGATACTTGTACATTTAAGAATGCAGGTATTGACACTCCAAACTCCAAAGGTACAGCTCCTCGATATTCTATTGATATAGAACCTGATGTACAAGATTATAATAGACCATTACAGCTTGTAAAAACTGTTAAAATATTAAATTGTACTGAAACAGGTAGTATTGGTGGTGCTTTGGTTGTAGCTGCAGGAGATGATATTCTAGTTTCTGGAAATACTTTTGAAAAACGTACAGCTGTTAATACTGCATTTAATGTTAAAATAAAAGATAACAAATCTCTTGGAGGTGTTATTGCTGGCATCGATGGAGTTACTGGAGTGAGAAATATTGAAGTTTCTGGAAATACCATTGTAAATAGTACTCCAGGAATTCGAGCCACAAATCAAGCTGTTCAAATATTAAACAATAAGATTATCAATTGTGGAGTAGGAATCCAATTGTATAATATCAAAAACTCTACAGTTAGTGGAAATACAATAACAAGTACGGGTATAGATGGTGATGGTATTAATGGACTTATAACCGTTGATAATGTAATGATTGAAAACAATACTATTGATGTAGATGATAGACCATTTCTTTTTACAGATGTTAATAGTGGTACTGAAACTTTTACTTTTAAAAACAATAATTTTAAATCTGCTCAATTTGGTATTATCCAAGGAACCAAAGGAATTCGCTTTATTGGCAATACATATAATAATGGAATTAGATTAGACAATTCTATTAATATTGAGATAAAAGACAGAAATACCTTTAACCTATCAGGGTTTCCTATAGAAATTAATGGAAATGATACTGACCATATTTTAATTACAAATAATATTATTAACACTACACAAGAGAGAGAGAAAGCAATATTAGGAAGAGGGACTGTTTCTACTAATAAAAACATTAAAATTACAAATAATACCTTTAATTTTTCAATGATTGATATTGAAGGCCATAATGGAATATCAATAAATGATAACATAGTTAGCTCTTGGGATAATAATTATTCATTTATCCGTTACAGAGGTCAAAATTCTACATTTTCTAATAATAAAGATAATAATAATGTATTGGTTAATATTTCAGATGCTCAAGGAAGTAGTAGTAGCACAGTAACACAATAGAATTAATTTATTGTCAGGGTGTCAGTTTAAATTAAAAAGAGGTTTAATTTTGTAAAATTAAACCTCTTTTTAATTTAAACTATCTCTATACAATCTACTAAATACCAAATTGATTATTAAATAACGTATCAAAGAGGTCTTTATTTTTTTGAATAAAAACAAGACGACATGATTAATTTGGTATAATACTCAATATGTGAATAATAGTGATTACATATAATTATTCATATACCATTTTTGGAAACAAAAAAATGTCCAAACCATGAATGTATTATCTATTCCTGATAAATGATCTTTTACTAGTTTTGTAATAGCGTCTACTTGAAAAATATTCTGATTTTTTAAAAAAGTATGATCTATATACTTTTCAAGATCTACTTTTAATGATGAGCGTAACCAATCTCCTATAGGAACACCGAACCCAGCCTTTGATTTATCCAGAAATCCTTCTGGAAATTCTTCTTTAAAAGCTGCCTTTAAAATATATTTTTTATCCCATCCTTTTATAAGGTACTCTTCTGGTAAAGTATTCGTATAATTCCAAAGTTTTTTATTTAAAAAAGGAGCTCTACATTCTAAGGATGTTAACATACTTGTACGATCTACTTTTACCAACATATCACCTTCTAAACTTATATTCTTATCAATTGCTCTATATTCGGTAAGGTTTTTAGGGGATTTAATCCCTGTTTTCTCTTTATAATATTCAAAAGGAGAAAGTACTAAATAATCTTGTTGCAAATATTGAGATAATGTATCTGCCGCATATCCTAAAGAAATAATATCCCAATAATAATTATCTGTATAATCAATTGCATTAAGTAATCTCCTTGTTTTAAATCTTTTACCTCTCCTATCACCTTTTGTTTTTAATAATGGCGTAACGGTTTTCTCCATAAAATTATGAAGACCTTCTGGGACCAAACTTGTATATTTTTGGTTTATCCTCCCCATGTAATATTTATTATACCCGCCAAAAACTTCATCTCCTCCATCCCCTGTTAGCGCTACTTTTACATGTTGACTTGTTTTTGAGGCAACTAAATAACTCGGTAAAGAAGAAGAGTCTGAAAATGGTTCATCAAAATTTAATAAAATTTCATTAATATTACTTTCTAAATCTTTTTCATTAAGAATAAATTCATGATGATCACTATTTATCAACTTTGCTACTGTTCTGGCTTTATCTGATTCATCATATGATTTTTTATCAAATCCGATAGAGAATGTACTGATTTTAGATGCAGACATTTTTGACAAGCATAATGAAACAACTGATGAGTCAACTCCACCTGATAAAAATGTTCCTATCGGAACATCAGATACAGAACGGCTCTCTACTGATTTTTGTACTAATTCTTTTACATTAGATTTTGCTTCATCAAAATGTTCTTCACTTTTTTCTGGAGTTTCTTGCTCTTCAATAATTTCTATTTCATATGACTTAGATCTTAGATCATATGTCAAAAAATGATTTGGCTCTAACTTATGTATATTTTCATATATGGTAAATGGTGCAGGAATATAAGTGAGCTTTAAAAAAAGATTTAATCCTATTTTATTAATACTAGGAACGGTCTTAATTGATTTTAGAATTGATTTTAATTCTGAGGCCCAAAAAAACTTATTGTCTTTCTCTGTATAATACAATGGTTTTTCTCCAAAAAAATCACGAGCAATAAAAATTTTATTTTTAGTTTTATCATGGATACTAAAAGCAAACATTCCATCTAATTTTTTAAACGAATTTGTGCCCTCTTTTTCATATAGTTTTAAAATCACTTCAGTATCACTGTTCGTCTTAAAAGTAACTCCTTGTTTCACAAGGCTTTCTCTTAATTCCTGATAATTATATATTTCTCCATTAAATACGATTACAATATTTTTATCTTCTGAATATATTGGTTGTTTCCCTGAACTTAAATCAATTATAGAAAGCCTTCTCATTCCCATAAAAACAGAGAAATCAAACCCCTCATCAACATATTCTCCATCATCATCTGGCCCTCGATGGATAATCATATCATTCATGATTGTAATATCTTTTCTTAATTGAGATATATCATGCTT
This sequence comes from Aquimarina sp. I32.4, assembly GCF_002924285.1. Lineage (NCBI taxonomy): Bacteria > Pseudomonadati > Bacteroidota > Flavobacteriia > Flavobacteriales > Flavobacteriaceae > Aquimarina > Aquimarina sp. I32.4. Next base: position 18,114 of record NZ_PGUB01000043.1, read on the forward strand.
TTCTAAATAAACAAAACCGTTAATTCCGCACATTCCTTTACTTATTTATTTGATTAACATAAAATTCCTGAAGTAATAATGTATTATTCTTAATATCATAATTACAATCAATAATTTTTTTCATTGTATTCTGTTTATTTTCACCCAACATACTTAGTATTTTTTTTGCCCATAGCTGTGGACTTTCTTCTAAAGACATAAAATCGACCAATCCTGTAATGTTTAATTCTTTTGAAATCTCATCTGACGCTACTATACCCAAACCTGAAGCCTGAGCTTCTATCAAGGTAACAGGTAATCCCTCATTGGTAGAGGGGAATATAAATGCATCCATTCCTTGCAATAAAATAGGTACGTCATTTCTAACACCCAAAAAAAGAATATCTTGATCTATCCCCATTTCTTTTGCCATGAGTTCAAAAGTAGATTTTTTAGGTCCTCCTCCAACTAATAATAATACACAGTCCTCTTTTATTTTTTTTAGTTGTTGAAAAGTCTGTAAAATAAACTGATGATTTTTTTCAGGAACAAAATTTCCAACATGGCCAATTACCATTTTATTTCCTACATTTAATTCAGACCTAATTTTTAATGATTTTTCTGGATCATATATAAAATTACTTGAATCAATAGCATTATTTATAATTTTAATTTTTGACTTATTTTTCTTTCCATATAACCAAGCTCCTGCTTTATCTCCACAAGAAAAATAATGATTGGCATACTTGGTTATATTTTGCTTTAGTATATTTTGAACAACAAACTTGAATGCAAAGCCAAAACTATGCCTTTCCTTAGAGAATGGGTTTAAATTCAGGTTATATAAACTTGTATGGCTATGGGCTATCCTAATATTTATATTATTTTTCTTTGCTGATTTTAACACAAAAACGCTTAATGCATTAAGATGAGAATGTACAATTTTATATTCTTTGTGATGCTTAAAAAAATTATCTAAAGCAGATTTATATTTTGATAAATTTTTAAAATTAATATTTTGAAGCCTATGAATCTTCCCTCCTAATTTTTTAATTTCTTCATCAAAAGCTCCTTTTTCCTGACGATGCAACAAAAAATCAAATTGAACCTTGCTTCGGTCTATATTTCTATAGTAATTCATAACCATCGTTTCCGCTCCACCTCTATTCATTATAGTTAATACTTGTAATACTCTTATAGGCTCCATAATATATTGCTAAGAAATTTTATTTGTTTTTAGAAGTATGTACATATACAATAATACTCCAAAAGGAATCATTAATATGGTTAGTGTTTTTTTTGGGGACTCTTTTATAAATTTCAGGTTTTTTGATAATAAGCTACTGGATATATAATGAATTGTTTTTTTAATAAGCTCTTTAAAACTTGTAGCATATTTCATCTCTGTTAGCCTAGAAAAAGCAAAGCCTTTTGGGTGTCTTCTATATTGTTTTAATATATTTAAACTTGACCCATCTGGCATATATTCAACAATGCAAAGGACTTCATTAAGTGCTAAAACTTTATAATCTTGATCAATCATTTGATAAAGATATCCTAGAGGAACAAATTTTTCTCCTTCAAAAATTGGATAAGGAGGATATTTTTTAACCACTTCTGTTCTGTAGACTAATTTCTTATCTCCTGATACTTTATGTTTTTGATACAGATCTACAACTGTAGTTTCTTTTATATTTTCAGGAATCTTGGTTCCAATAATCCTACCTTCTTTATCAGCATCCAAACCTAAGATCCCAGCATAATTATCATTTCCATTTATTTCCCAACAATCTAATATTTTTTCTACAGCATCAATTGGCATAAAATCATCTGAATCTATACACACATTTAATTCTGTTTCTATTAACTTATATGCTGCATTATGCCCTCCATGCATTCCCAAATTATCTTGATAATGATATACAATATCAACTTTATTTTCTGATTTCCAACTCTCTACTAATGTTTTAGTATCATCAGATGATCCATCATCTATAATCAACCAAATAAAATCACTAGAGGTCTGATTCTTCAAACTTTCATAACACTGTCCTAAACAATAAGCCCTATTGTATGTAGGCGTAAAAACGGTTAATTTTTTCATGCGTAATATATATAATACATAAAATAGGTAAATGAAAAATAAGCAACCATCACTTTTCCTATCATAAAATGTTGTTTTTTAAAAAACTGTTGTTTTAATAATGGATAAATAATAATCAACCCCATCATAAACCAGGATAAGTAAGCAAACCGATTAGAATAATTAGCTTTAATAATTAAAATCCAGAAACCATTGCATACTAAGTATGTGTTTAGTAGTTGAAAGTAAAATTTATCTTCAAAATGTTTCTTATAAATAAAGTACCATCCAGCAAATACTGCAAATGCACTATGAAATAAAAAATCCCACCTAAACCCTGTACTTGTAAATGTTCCTGCTTCTGACTCTGATGTTAAATAACCAGAAAGTCTGTCATCTGCAAACCCTAAACTTGCAAATAATGTTATCCATACTCCTCCCATTACTAAGGATAACGGAATACAAAAAAGCCATCCTTTAAAATAAACTTTTGGATTATTATAAAAATAAGTTAGGATAAATGCAAAAATTGGCAAATACAACGTTTTATGAAATAAAGTAGCCCATAAGAAAAAGAGCCCCATAATTACCTTTTTTTTATGAAAACACAATCCCCATAAAAAAATTGAAGTTGCAGCTCCATTTCGAACACCATTCACTCCGTATGTCCAAAAAGAAAAAGAGATTATAAACATTATAAAGGCGTAATACCAATACTTATCAAACAAAAAAATAGAAATTTTATAAAGTGGATATATATAAATAAATGTGCAAATAGTAAGAAAAGTGTGAATTGACATCCAATTAGATAATGTTTTCATAAAAACATCCCACCCATAATCATCAAAATTTAAAATTTCTGCTCCAGACTGATATTTTTTAAAAGCAAAATTATAATTAACAGTATCTCCAAATATTCTATGAATAGGCCTTTGTCCTAAATAAAAAATTAAAAAAAATAATAGTATATATCCAGAAACATTAATAAATCCAATATTTTTACTTTCATCCATTTTCAGGATCAAAGTATGTAACACTGTAAATAATACAAGAAACAAACACAGGTTAATGTATAATGGATAATAATATTCTAATGGCACTATAGTATTCATCTACAATACAGATTTAATTACCCTATTCATATTTTGTTTTATAGTACATATCATACCCTTACTCGCTTTCCGTCTTTTTTAATTACTCTTGCTGGATTACCCACAACCACACTGTTATCAGGTACATCTTTTACTACAACAGCCCCTGCACCTATGATACTATTATTTCCAACATTAATATCTCCAATAATAATTGCTCCAGTGTTTACAGAAACATTATCTCCTATTGTAGGTTTTTTTCCATCAATTTCTCCTATGGTAACTAAATGATTAACATAAAAATTTTCACCTATAGAATTAGCATTAAGAATTGTACTGTAAGGATGACCTGTTAAGACCCCTCCTCCAAGTTTTGTATTTATATCAATTCTAAAATATTTTTCTTTTCTACAATAAATATTTAAAACATGACTTAATAAGCTTCTAGTTCTAAAATAAAAAATACTCCTAAAATCAGGTGAATACGCCAAAAAAGTTAATAAAAGAGAGACATTACCTCCTTTCATGTTTTTAGCTAATGCCCATCGGTCAATATCTTTATCTATATCACTTTTATTGTTACTTCGTTTATATAACAAAATATGAGGTAATAGAAATATTTTATATACACTTAATAATAATGATCTCATGATTTAATTATTTTATTTAGATATCAGATTATTAAACATCTGTTCCCATAACCCCATAATGATTTCTAACTGATATTTAGAAGAATTTTCTCTAGCATTCTTACTCATTCTTAATAACTCTTCTTTATTATCCATTAATTGAATTAATTTTTCTACAAATACAACATTATTATATAAAGGAACCAATACCCCTGTATCTGGATCAATTATATTTCTGGGGCCATGTGGGCAATCAAACGAAACGATAGGTAAACCACAAGATTGAGCTTCTAAGAGTACCAATGGGAAACACTCATTATGTGATGTCATTACAAAAATAGAAGAATTTAGCATTTTATCCTTTATTCTATCAGTGGCGCCTTTTAAGGAAACAACTTCTTGTAATCCGTATTCGACTATTTTATCTCCTATTTTTTTTTTATAATGTACATTACCTTCTCCATAAATATATAATTTCCAATCTTTATTTTTACTGTATACCTGATTCCATATATCAATCAGCGTATCATATCCTTTAACTGGAGCAATTCTACCCGCAGCAATAACTACTTTTTGAGAAATATCTGTAATTTCTTTTGGATAAAATGTTAATGGATTAGGAATGATACAGGTATTATCTGTTTTATAGTATGTGGCTTCATCTTTATTAAGAACTACCAAAGCATCATATTTCCCTTCTACATAATCCGCATATTTTAGAAAATATTTCTTGTATAGATTCTCAGGGTTTTGACGACTTTTTAATTCAATATGTTTTGAATAATGAAATTCTTTTATTTTAGGAATTTTCTTATTGATAAATGGTATAAAATATGTGTCGGTACTATGACTACAAACTACTACTATATCAGGATTTAATCTTTTTATTTCGGATTTGAGTTTCTGTACATGCTTTGGAATTTTTCTCAAATTTACAGGGTGAAAATACGATTTATTTCTATGATAATTTATTCCCAAATCTTTAAAAAAAACCTTTTCATCAAAGTGATAACAAGGTTTATTACCCTTTTGTTCTGTGGTTAATACACATACTTCAACCTCTTTTTTTTTGGCAAAATAATTTGCTTTAATAGAAAGCACCCTTTCTATCCCCCCATGTAAATATACTTGATCTATTATAAAAATTATTTTCATCAGGAAATCTTCTTTTCTATTATTTCTTTAAAAAGACAATCCCATATAGAAACTATTTTTTCTGGTAAATAATGTTTTATTGATTCTCTAGCAGATGCTCCCATAAATATTCTTTTATTTTCATCTTCTATCAATGCAACAATTTTCTCACCAAGCCCTGTAACATCTCCATTCTCTACCAAAAAACCATTCTGATTATCCTTAATAATATCAGAAGGGCCAAACGGGCAATCAAAAGAAACACAAGGTACTCCATATGCCATAGCCTCTGTCAACACCATACCAAAGCCTTCATATCTAGAAGACATAACATAAATCGATGCTTCCATATATTTCTCTGCTATATTTTTTATTGGAGGGTAAAAACTAACAGTATTTGATATCCCTAGATTATCTGCCAAATGATTTAAACCTTCTTTCTCACTTATAGTTCCATATATCTCTAATTGCCAATCTGGTTTTTTTTCTGTAACTAGTTTCCAACTTTGTAATAATCTATCGTATCCTTTTTGAAAACTTTGTTTTCCTACTGCAAGAACTTTCTTGTTCTGTAACGTACTTTGCTTACTAGGATAAAATGATAATGGATTTGGAATAACTTTTAAGTTTTTTAGATTCCATTCCTTTTTATTTCCTTCAGTAAGAACAACAAAGTAATCATAAAATGATCCTCCTAAATTCATTACTTTAAATTTAAAATAAGAAATAATACGTTCAGTTAATGATTCATTATCGTTCTTAATTTCTATATTCTTAGAAACATGACGTTCATAAATCATAGGAACCGGTTTTCTTAGTATTAAAGGAAGAAGTAACCCTTTTATCCCATCATCACACACTATTACTATGTCTGGTTTTATTTTCTTTATGACCGATTTAATTCCTTTTCTATACTTTAAAATATATTGAATTGGGTTTCCTACTACAGAGATATTGTGATAATGAATCTTATCATCGAAATCATAAAATAATGATTGATCATTTTGATTTAAAGTCATTATATGAACATCATAATTATCTGTCAAGAAACTTGCCTTGATAGATAATACTCGCTCTAATCCACCAGGTCCACATACTTGGTTTGTTATATATAATAATTTATACATATCATTTAATTCTCTAAGGCAGTATCCAGATATTTCTTGGATTTTTCTATTAATACATCTAATTTATCTTGAACTTGTTTATAATCTATGATATCTAATTTATAATCAGATATAGTATCTTTATTCAATAAAAAATTGTTTAACTCAACAGATTGTAATAAATCGCGCATACGAGTATTTATTTTATCACTTCTATTAAAAACGGCAATGTTTTTATGAAGTATTAGGGAATAAGCTACCGCATGAAATGAATTTGCCAAAATACATTCTGCATTATTCAGAATAGACAGAAAAACCTCTGGGCCATCTAAGTAAAAGTTTTTATCTGCATAATCTATCATCTCATTAAAAGCATATATTTTCCAGCCCTTTTCTTTCTTTAACCTCTCTGCTAGCTCTTTTATTACTGGATCATTATCAAAATCATAGACAATAATAAACTTACCCTTATTTATTATATCTTCTTCTACCTGAGGAAGCATTAGCCTAGTCCATTCCTTTGGATCTAATAAAAACACAGGGTCTAATACTTGCGTTACTTTATCAAATCCTAAATTTTCTAGAATTCTCTTTCCAGAAGATTCTCTGACAGAAATATGATCTAAATTTGATACTTTCTCTTTTACAAAACCCTTAATATCATCTTCCAATTCATCAATAGCAAAACTTGCTGCGTATGATAATTTCAATTTATCATTAGGAACGAAATCCAGATAAAAAGTTGCATCTTTACCATTTTCAAAAAAAGAATTCCAGATTTGATCGCTACCACATATATACGCATCTGCTTCAGGAACATTATCTTTTAATTCCTCATTTGATCGATACAATCTATTACCTGTCTTAATATATTTAATAGAAAATTCATCAAACTTTCTTTTCCTTTTTAGGTTAATTAACCTTTTAGGTAATTTTAAAATTAAGTATATCCCTCTGAGTATGATATTTTTGTTAAAAAACTCATTAGATACAATCCATAATTTGAAGTGTTTACTCAAATATGGTGGCTTATAGTGAATTGTCTCTGCTTCATGTCCTAAATTTTCTAAATACCTCAATAAAGCATACTCTTGCAAGCTTGCTCCATAGTTATAAACTTCATGACATGTAATAGTTTTAATTTTCATAATTCTTTTATCATATTTTATCCGACTCTCTCGTCATAATTTTTCTAATTATATATCAAGTCATTAAATTTTTGTAATGATATTTGCTTATCGTTATTTATTACCTTAGACAAATTCATGGTCACTTCACTCTTAAATTCCTTATTATTTAAATATTTTTCAATATTTTTTGCAATTGCATGAGGAGTCATTTCGCAAATTAAACCTGTTTTATTATGGTTTATAATTGATGAAGCTGTAGGGAAATTTGTTGTAACTATCGCTTTTTGTAATAAAGAGGCTTCAATTACTGTTAAGCCAAGTCCCTCGAATAAAGAAGTTTGAACATATACATCACAAGATTTAATATAAGGGTAAGGATTTTCTTTATAACCTAATAGGATAAATTTTTCTTGCATCTTAAATCCTTTTATTAACTCTTCAAGATTATCTCTTTCAGGCCCGTCTCCTATTACATACCATTTTATATTATATTTTGCTTCTAATAAAGCTTTACAAGCTTCAATAGCCATATGTAATCCTTTGGCTTTTGCTAAACGTCCTACTGTTAATATAGTCGTTTGATTATTATTATCAAAATTAATAACCTCTAAACTCATTTTACGTATTAGTTCTACATCGCTAATATCTTTGATAATTATAGTATCTAATTTTTTATCACTTTTGAAAACAACTTCTTGTAATGACAACTCATTTTCTTTTGACACACACACAACTTTTTCGAACTTTGAATAATATTGATAATCAAAACTAATATTATACCCTGCTCTACTATAATCAGTATTTAGCCAAGTGATTTTTTTATCTGCGGATACTTTACTAGCTACATAATACGTTGCAAACCCCTGATTATAAGCTATCGATATATCATATTTTTTATGATTTTTTGAAATTGATTTTCCAAAAGATTTCCAATATAATTGAGCTGTATGATATTTCTTTGCTTTATTTATTTTTCTTAGAAATGAATATCGTATCCTATTTATTGTGTTTATTAATCTATTTGTTTCTGTAAAATGATCTTTAACTATGATTGTTACTTCTTTTGGTACAAATTTTTCAAATACTCCTTTGCTAGTTACCAACAAATCAACATTGACTTTATCAAAATCAATATTCTGTAGCAATGTAACAAGACTTTTTTCTGCCCCACCGCACTGTAGTGATTCTATTACAAAAAGAATATTTTTTTTAGTTATCATATTTTTTGATAAAATCATCCATAGTCATATAAAAATCTTCTACTCTTTTTTTAATCACCTCTTCATCCCAATTCCACCATGCAATACGGTTTAATTTTTCTATAGTTTGTTTTTCGTGTTTAAACTTTATGATTTTTGCAGGACTACCTCCTATCACACAATAATCAGGAATATCACTATTACCCACAACTACTGAATTTGAGGCAATAGTAACACCATTTCCGATTTTTGCACCAGGCATAATATATGACCCCATTCCAATCCAAACATCATTTCCTATAGTAATCCCTTCTCGCTGTTTTACTTCTTTTAAAAAATCACTTTTATTTTTTCCGTTAGGTAATAGCAACTCTTCTTTAAACAAGTTATTGACCAAAGGAAAAGATGTTACTTTTGAGGCTTGATGATACCCTTCATCCACTATAAACCTCACATTGTTTGCTATACTGCAATATTTACCGATTTTTAACTCAGCTTCTGTCCATCGCCATACTAGCGCACCATTATCATAGGTTTTATGTCCAATAGTAGAAAAACTATCATTTTTAAGAAAAACATACTCATGTATTTTTAATGCATGATGATACTCAATTCCTAATATTTTCCACAGAAAGATTCGTATACGATATAGCATTTTTCTATTTTTTAGAAAATTTTGATAACCCATCTGTAAACAATTGTTTTTCATAGGGTGTCATTCCAAAACGGAACATTAATATTCCAAATACAATAGTATATAGGAAGCATTTAATAATGAAATTTAACCATCCCTCTCCTGGAATGAAATTAATTCCTAATCCTATTCCTATAACAATAAATTGTATGATTATTGTCTTTTGAAAAAGCTCTTTAAAAAATCGAAGTAAATTAAGTTTTAATACTCGGTAATAATACACATTCATTACATTTTGAGCTATCAACCATCCTACAATAGACCCTGTTATCATTCCCATAACACCGTGCTTTATCGCCAAAAAGTACCCTAATAATGTACCCATACTCATAAATACTAAATAAATAATAGCTTTAAAAGCTACTTTATTCTTAGCTTCAATTATTGAACCCGTAAAACCTTGTGTCAATGGTATTGTATATACAATCATAATCAATAACGCAATAATCCATGAGTCTGAGTAAGATTCTCCTACCCATAAAAACACAAATTGTCTCCCGTATAAAATAAATGCTCCTAGTATGTAAATCAAAATAATAAAAGAAATTCTTCCTATTTTAATCATCATTCCTGTTAACTCTTTTGTAGATGCATTAGCTACAACCATTTGTGTAGCACGAGGTAAAAAAACGCTTGTAACTGCTGAAGAAAATGCTCCATAATAACTCCCCAACATTAAACCTACAGCATATATTGCCAATACTTCTGGTTTACTGAAACCACCTAATACTATATGCCCAGTTTGCCATTGAAATTGTGCAACAATACTATATATAAAAATCCATACAGAATAGTTAAATATCTGTTTTATAAATGTTTTACTAAAACTATGTAACTTAAAACGTGCTTTTAATTTTTTAAAGACAAATACTGCTGAAAATATTATAATTAACAAATTTAAAACAGTATCCAAAATAACTAATGAAATCGAGCGTCCTCCCATCAATAAAACACAAATAACCAATCCAACCCTAAGGATATACCGTATTATGTTAATGAATTTAGGAAAAACATATTGTTCATATCCTAAACATATAGCTGTAAAAGCCCCTCCTGGCAGTTTTATTGCTAGGTTAAAAATTAATATTAGGGTCATTTTTTTTGCTATCTCTACCTCTTCATTCGTCATCAAATCAAAATAATCATCGATATACCCATAAAACAAAAAACCAAGTAGTATAACCAATATTGAAATAACAAAATAGATAATCATTACTGTAGCCAGAAAATTCTCTTCTTCTTTTCGGTTTTTTTCTGCTTGATATTTAGCGACAAAACGAATGATCGTATTATTTAATCCAAAATCTAATACAGAAATTGTTCCTACCAGAGCTCCAATCGCCATGTATACACCAAACTCAGAATTTCCTAATTTTGAAATAATAAAAGGAGTAAGTACTATCCCTACTATATTGGTTAAAATAATAGTTACATAATTAAGTAAAGCACCTTTTTTTAACTGACTCAAAACAAGTATTTTATATTTTATTTAGTATACACTAAAACATTGATATTACAACCTTCCATTTACATCTCCTTCTAATATCCCTTTTACATCATACAAAATTCCATTTGGAGTAAGCATTGTTTTTAGGTCTATATCTAGAAACTCTTTATGTGCAACTGTCAATACAATAGCATCATATTTTTTGTTAGGCAGATCGACTATTGTTTTCAAGTCGTATTCATGTTTTACTTCTGATGGATTTGCCCAAGGATCATATACGGTAACCTCAGTTCCAAAATCAGTCAATTGATTAATTACATCAACTGCCTTGGTATTACGAACATCAGGACAATTTTCTTTAAAAGTGATTCCTAAAACCAAAACATTAGCTCCTTTGATATGGATATCATGTTTTACCATAAGCTTAATCACTTCAGAAGCTACATATTGTCCCATACTATCATTTAATCTACGTCCTGCAAGGATAATCTCTGGATGATACCCAAATTCTTGTGCTCGTTGTGCCAAATAATATGGATCTACACCAATACAATGCCCTCCTACTAATCCAGGTTTGAATGGAAGAAAATTCCATTTGGTTCCAGCAGCTTTTAATACATCATTTGTATCTATCCCCATAAGGTTGAATATCTTAGCTAATTCATTTACAAAAGCAATATTGATATCTCTTTGTGAATTCTCTATTACTTTGGCTGCTTCTGCTACTTTTATTGTTGGAGCAAGGTGTGTTCCTGCTGTAATAATTGAGCTGTATAAATCATCTACTTTTTTTCCTATCTCTGGAGTAGATCCTGCTGTAACTTTTAATATTTTCTCTACTGTATGCTTTTTATCTCCTGGGTTAATTCGTTCTGGAGAATATCCTGCATAAAAGTCTTTATTAAACACCAGTCCGCTTATTTTTTCTAGAACAGGGATACATTCTTCCTCTGTAACTCCAGGATATACCGTAGATTCATAAATTACGATATCCCCTTTTTTTAGTACTCGCCCTACAGTCTCGCTAGATTTATACAAAGGAGTAAGGTCTGGTCTATTGTTTTTATCTACTGGTGTTGGTACCGTGATTACATAATAATTACAATCCTTGATATCTTCAAGATCAAAAGAACAATAAAGGCCAATTGTATCATCAGCTTGTTCTTTTAAAACTGACTGTAATAAATCATCTTCTACTTCTAAAGTAGCATCGGTTCCTGACCGTAATTCATTTACTCTCGTTTTATTAATATCAAAACCTACTACAGGGTATTTGGTTGCAAAGAGCCTAGCCAAAGGCAATCCTACATACCCTAATCCAATAATGGCAATCTTACTATCTTGCATAGTTATTTTTATATTTGTGTGAGTGTGAAGTTTATTTTAGATTCTCCCAATACCATTTTACAGCCTCTTTCAATCCAGACGTTATATCATATTCAGGATTATATTCGAGTAATGTTCTGGCTTTATCAATAGATGCCAAAGAGTGTGGAATATCACCTTTGCGTTCAGGCCCATATTTTACCTCTACATCAGCTATTTTGGCATCAAATTCTGACAAATACTCTTTGAGTAAAGTAGTCAATTCATTTAATGTTGTTCTTTCTCCGTAAGCGGTATTATATACGTTATTCAATGCTTCTGGATTATCAGATATCATTGATCGCAGATTCATTTGGACTACATTGTCTATATATGTAAAATCTCTAGAAAACTGTCCATCACCATTAATTACTGGTGACTCATATTTCATAAATTGCATGACAAATTTTGGAATTACCGCTGCATATGCTCCATCTGGGTCTTGTTTACGCCCAAATACATTAAAATATCGCAACCCCACTGTATCTAAACCATATGTTCTTTTAAAATTATCTGCATACAATTCATTCACATATTTTGTAATTGCATATGGTGATAATGGCTTTCCTATTTTTTCTTCAATTTTTGGCATTGATTCAGAATCTCCATAAGTAGAAGAACTTGCGGCATAAACAAAACGTTTTACTCCTGCATCTCTGGAAGCAATCAACATATTAAGAAAACCTCCTACATTGACATCATTTGATGTAATTGGATCATTAATTGATCTTGGAACAGATCCTAATGCAGCTTGGTGCAATACAAAATCAACTCCATCACACGCTTTATGACAATCATCAAGGTTTCGTATATCTCCTTCTATAAAAGTGAAATTAGAATTTTTATCACATACAGAGAGGTTTTTTTTGTGTCCTGTTGCAAAATTATCCAATCCTATTACTGTACTCCCATTATTTAAAAGTGCTTCACAAAGATTGGATCCTATAAAACCAGCTGCACCAGTTACTAATATTTTTGAAGAACGAAGTTGTTCTAGATGTTTTGTGCTCATGAATTATGTTTTAATCTCCTGTTTATTAATCCCAAAGGAAAATATTTTTTTATAACAATCGCGAAATTAAGGTTTACTTATAGAACATACAACATCTATCAAAGGGGATTTTACCCCTATTTAAAATTAATAATAAATAACTGCTTTTCAGTATATTAAAACAAGTAAAAACACTCACGTAAATAGATGACAATGAAATAATTACATGTTTTCATTAACTATAACGTTTTCATAATTAAATTTAAACTTACAACATCTTTTTTTTATCATAAAAACACTAAATCTATTTATTATTTTCTATCATTTCTCGTATCCAATCATTTGGAATCATATCTATTGTAAGGTTTACTCGCTCGATATCACCCTCATTTGTTATTTTATGAGGGTCAGTCAGCCTTAAATACCAACATTCTCCAGATTGCATAGGAACTGGTAAATCATTCAAAAAAAATGTTACTTTATCATTCCTTAAGATAGGTATAGTGAGGCGAATAACCGATTTATGAATTTCTAAAGCCAATGTAGGATCTGTATGTTCTTTTACTATAGAACCAGCCGCCAAACAAAGTAATCTAACTAATGTTACTTTTGTATGCTTACGAAAAGTATCAACAACACTCATCAAATATGGAGATTCTTTTAACACTCTTGTATCCGACATTCTGTCCATGAACCATCAGCATAATCGTTTACAGGTGGAGGAAAAGGTAATGAAGGGTCTACATCATAATATTCAAAATCCTGTGCTTTTAAAGCTTTAAATTCTGCTAGCATTTTCTCTTTGTTAAAGAAAAAGGTAATTTTATACGGTCATCATTACTGATTTTTGAATCAATATTCTCTATCATACAATACTTCGCTTTGATATTTTATATTTATGCCTGTCTAAAATTACATTTTTTAACAAAGTTGTAATAATTTATTAGTGCATAAATTAAAATTCAAGCGTTGATAATAATACCTCTTCAAATCTCTTTTTCCCTAAGTATTGTTGTTCCAGATTAGTATCAAAAGGAATTGGAGTTGGCAAACTTGCTACTCGTTTTACTGGTGCATCAAGAAACATAAAACAATGCTCCATAAGTAATGCAGAAATATCTGAAGCAACACCCCCAAAGATAGAATCTTCTTGCAAGATAATCGCCTTTCCTGTTTTCTTTACAGATTGATATATTGTCTCTGTGTCCAATGGCTGTAGCGTTCTCAAATCAATAAGATCTGCGCTAACTTCTGAGTGTTTTTCTAATGTTTCTATTGCCCAATGTACTCCTGCCCCGTAACTGATAATAGTAATATCACTACCCTTTTTTAATACAGAAGCTTTTCCGAAAGGTAAATTGTAATATCCTTCCGGAACTTGCTGCCGAATATTTCTATACAATGCTTTATGTTCAAAAAACAGTACTGGATTTGGGTCTTCTATAGCTGTCATTAATAAACCTTTGGCATCATAAGGAAAAGCAGGATATACTACCTTGAGCCCTGGAGTTTTGGTAAACCAAGCTTCATTAGTCTGGCTATGAAAAGGTCCTGCTCCTACTCCTGCCCCACAAGGCATTCTAATAACAACATCTGCAGATTGCCCCCACCGATAATTTGATTTTGCTAATAGATTCACAATAGGATTAAAACCAGAAGACACAAAATCAGCAAATTGCATTTCGACTACAGCTTTATATCCATTTATAGAAAGTCCGTATCCCGCAGATACGATAGCTGATTCACAAATAGGTGTATTACGCACTCGTTCTTTATCAAATATATCTACAAATCCTTCTGTTATTTTAAACACCCCCCCATATTCTGCAATATCCTGCCCCATTAAAACAAGTTTATCATACCAAAACATGCTCTCTTTCAATCCATCAGAAATAGCATCAATCATTCTGAGTTCTCTCGTATTCTCTTCTGACAAGACCTCTCTATATTCAAATTCTGTATAAACATCTTTTATTTCAAGATCTAAATTAGCTTGAATTATCTCTTCATTATTTGCCTGCTTCCAATTAGTTTCTATTTCATTTTTAAGAATAGATCGTTGTGCAAGGTCATCATCATCAGAAATTACACCTTGCTCAATAAGATATTTTTTATAATTCTCTATAGGGTCTTTGGTAGCCCAAAAGTTCATTAGTTTTTCAGGTACATATTTGGTTCCACTAGCTTCCTCATGTCCTCGCATCCTAAAGGTTTTAAACTCTAATAGAATTGGTCTTGGTGTTTCCCTCATGCTTTTAGCTAGCTTATTGACTTTATCAAACACCTCTAGCACATTATTACCTTCAATAATATGTGATTCTATTCCATATCCTACCCCTCTGTCTGCAAGATCTTTACAATTATATTGCTCATTGGTGGGTGTTGATAATCCATATCCATTATTTTCTATACAGAATAATACTGGTAAACTCCAAACAGAAGCTATATTAAGTGCTTCATGAAAATCTCCTTCGCTAGTTCCTCCTTCTCCAGTAAACACTGCAGTAATCTTATTATTCTTTTTCAATAAATCCCCCATAGCAATACCACATGCAATCCCCATCTGTGGCCCTAAATGAGAAATCATCCCAATAATATTATATTCTTGTGTTCCAAAATGGAAAGAGCGATCTCGTCCATTTGTAAAACCACTTGCTTTTCCTTGCCACTGACTAAACAATCTGTGCAAGGGCACGTTTCTTGTTGTAAACACCCCCAAATTACGGTGCATTGGTAATACATACTCATCTTGATCCAACGCCGCAGTTACCCCTACAGCAATTGCTTCTTGTCCTATTCCACTAAACCATTTAGATATTTTTCCTTGTCGTAACAACACTAGCATTTTCTCCTCTATAAGTCTAGGAGTAAGCATTTTGAAATATAATGACGCTAGCACATCATCTTCGTACTCTCTTCTATCAAAATGTAACTGTTGTTTTTCACTTGATAAGTATTCCATAAAACAAAATTTGTTAAATAAACTACCTCGGAGCAAACCCACGAAGTATTCGTCTAAAACGAACCTTTAATTTCGAAGCAAGCATCGGAGTATTAAAATCTCACTTAGTGAGTAAATGTACTTATTTTTATAGCAGCAAAAATATCTCAACCCCTAATATTATTAAGTAGTTGTTAATTTTTCTCAAACAATTCTATGAATTAGTTAAATTTACTTTGAATTAAAGATTGAGCAGTTAGAATTAATTAATTTGACAGATATTTTACAATTGTAAATAAATTTAGGCTCCAATTTGGAGTTTTGCGTGAAATACACCTATTTTAGTTCTTCAATACACAAAGACTTGACTAATGAATAATATACCTAGCGTAGATTTAGCTGATTTTTTATCTGATGACCCTTCTCGAAAACAAAAATTTGTTAACGAAATTGGAAAAGCTTATGAAGAAATAGGTTTTGTTGCTTTAAAAAACCATTTTTTAAATGAGCAACTTGTAGAAAACTTATATAAAGAGATAAAAGCTTTTTTTGCATTACCAACTCATACCAAAGAGAAATATGAGATCGAAGGATTAGGAGGACAACGAGGTTATACCTCTTTTGGTAAAGAACATGCTAAAGGTAAAAAAGAAGGAGATCTTAAAGAGTTTTGGCATTTTGGACAAGAGCCTGATGCGGATGCTAAATTAGCAGAAGAATACCCAGCAAATGTAACTGTAGAGGAATTAAAAGATTTTAATGCTACAGGAATGGAAACTTATAGAATGTTAGAAAAAACAGGGATTTATGTTCTTAGAGCACTAGCACTATACATAGGCATTGATGAGCATTATTTTGATCATTGGGCTAGTAATGGTAATAGTATCCTGCGCCCTATCCATTATCCTCCTATTACAAAAGAGCCTAAAGGAGCTGTTAGAGCTGGTGCACATGGTGATATCAATTTAATTACATTGCTTATGGGAGCCTCTACTGGAGGACTACAGGTACAACGCAAAGATGGTAACTGGATTGATGCAATCCCACAAGAAGACGAATTGGTTATTAATGTGGGAGACATGCTGGAGCGTCATACAAACAATAAGTTACGATCTACAATTCATAGGGTAACAAACCCACCTAAAGAACAATGGAGTAGCCCCAGGTATTCAATTCCTTTCTTTATGCACCCAAGAAGTGATATGAAACTTAATTGTTTAAACGAGTGTATTACCCCAGATACTCCAAAACAATATGATGACATCACTGCAGGAGAGTTTTTACATCAAAGACTTGTAGAAATAGGGCTAATCAAAAAATAAAAATCTGTATGGATTTACAAGATCAATTAAAAAAAATGTTCCCCGATCATCAACCAGAAGTAGAAGAATCTACTCCAGATACAAGTGATGATAATTTATGGATACAAGAAGATCCTATAATTTGCAAATACGAAAAAAGAAAAGGAAAACCAATTACTATACTTGAAGGATATACTGGTGCTGATGAAGATTTCAAGAAATTAGCCAAAGAACTAAAAACTCGTTTAAGTGTTGGTGGAAGCTTCAAAAATGATACAATTATCATTCAAGGAGATTACCGAAATCAAATCATGACCATTCTAAAAGAAAAAGGATTTAAAGTAAAACGTGTTGGAGGATAACACTATATAATTTCTATTTTGAAATCAAACACACTACATATTACCAATGGAGATAGTCTCACTCATAGAATACAAGAACTAAACCTTGTTAAAGGAGAGATTATGACTTGGCGAGAAATGCTTTGCGAAGGTCCTACAGAAATCAAAATAGAAAGTGAAGATTCTATTAAAAAACGGGGAGGCTTTCTGAAAAAGTATTACCGAATTGATTCTTCTAGCTATAAAGAAAAATTTGTTTCTCAACTTAAAAAATTAGAAGATGTTACTTCTTACGATGAAATCATATTGTGGTTTGAGTATGACTTGTTTTGTCATATTAATATGGTAGCTGCAATCAGTTTACTACTTCGCAAAGGAATTAAAGATACACCTATATATCTTGTTTGTAGTGGTAAAATTAAACATGAAAAAAAACTCTTTGGATTGTGTGAATTATCTGACCTACATCTAAAAAATCACTATCAAAGTAAAGTACAATTAACCATCGATGATTTGGAACTTGCTGCCCACATTTGGACATTGTATTGCGAATCAAAACCTCAAAAAATTGCAGGTCAAATCAAAAAAAACTCCTCTTTTGAATATTTATCTATATGTTTAAGAGCCCATTTACAACGTTTTCCAAATATGCTTACTGGTCTTAATACACTAGAGCACAATGTTCTGGAAATGGTAAATACACATCAAGTAAAAAACATAAAACACCTCATAGGATATGCCCTCGAATATCAAGGGTATTATGGATATGGTGATATGCAAATGAAACGTGTATTAGCTAGGCTTTTTCAATTTTTGGACCAAACCAAAGACAGGCTTTTATTATCAGAAAGAGGAACACTTGCTTTGCATCAAAAAAAGAATTTTTATAACACACAAATACTAGATTGGTATTATGGGGGTGTCAAAAAATATGATTTTTTATACAATGATGAAACTCACTCACTATTAAAACTATAATATGGCCATAGCCGAATCTGAATTAATTCTTAACGAAGATGGTAGCATTTATCACCTTAATCTTAAACCAGAACACCTTGCGCAAACTGTAATAACGGTAGGTGACCCAGATAGAGTGAATCAAGTGACTCAATATTTTGATACTATAGAATATAAAATTCATAAAAGAGAATTTCATACCCAGACAGGAACTTATAAAGGGCATAGAATTACTGTTATCTCAACAGGCATAGGAACCGATAATATAGATATTGTATTTAATGAATTAGATGCACTTGTGAATATCGATTTCAAAAGTAGAACCATAAAAGACACTCATACTTCTTTACATATTATACGTATAGGAACATCGGGTTCTATACAATCAAACATTCCTATTGATAGTTTTGTTGTTTCAGAAACTGCAGTAGGCTTTGATAGTCTTTTACATTTTTATAATAGTCACAAAGTACAATTACCAGAAATAACACAGGCATTAACAGAACACCTTCAATGGGATCAACACAAATCTACTCCCTATACCGTCTCTTATGATCAAGAATTAGGAGAACACATGTGCAATGATAAATCTATACAAAAAGGTTTTACTATTACTAATGTTGGGTTTTATGGACCTCAAGGAAGAGTCTTAAGACTCCCATTACAAGATGATTCTTTGAATAAAAAACTGGCTTCTTTTGAGTATAAAGGTAAAAAAATCACCAATCTAGAAATGGAAACTGCAGGTATCTACGGAATGGCTAAATTATTAGGGCATAAAGCTGTCTCTATGAATGCTATTTTGGCCAATCGTGCTACAGGAGAATTTAGCACTGATTCTAAAAAAACAATAGAAAAACTTATTACATATACATTAGATAAAATAGTGTATTTTAGACCATAATATCTATTGATTGTTGTCAATCATATTTTTCTCATAAATGTAATCAAGGGCAATTAAAATTCACATTAAAATTTTCAGGCTAAAAAAATACTAATATATTTGCGCTTCAAATAATTAAAAACCCAAAATCTTAAAACTAAAAAATGAAGCGATTTCTACCTGTGGTAATGCTCCTTCTATATGGAGTATCCGCAAAATCTCAATCTTACATAGGTTTTTTAACAGATAACTACAGTGGTGTTCATAGTGTGATCAGTAACCCTGCAAACATTGTCGATTCCAGATTCAAAACAGATATAAATCTTGTTGGAGTAAGTAGTTTTGTCGGTAATGATTATTATGGACTAAACTACCGTGATCTTTTTGAAGATAATTATGATATTGAAACAGATGCTAAAACTTTTTCTAAAACAAAAAATAATGCACTAGGAAACACTGATGTCTTAGGGCTTTCTTTTATGTTTAATATTAATGAAAAAAATGCTATTGCTCTTTACACAAGAGCTAGAGCTTTTTATAGCATCAATGAAATTAACGGTCAAACTTTTGGTAATATCGTTAATGATTTTGACAACAATCAAGATTTTATTGTTGATGAAGGAGATTTATTTGCTAGTGCTCATACATGGGCAGAAGTAGGTCTATCCTATGCAAGAGTTATAATGAACAAAGAACAACACTTCTTAAAAGGAGGGGTAACTCTTAAGTATTTACAAGGATTAGGTAATGCCTATGCCGTTGGTAAAAATGTAAATGTAAATTATGATGCAGATGGAACTTTACTTTCTGGTGGGCAAAGAATTGGTAGCGTACAAACTACTGGAGAACTAGCATATGGATACAGCGAAAATCTTGAAAACGACCTAGAGGAAATCGAAGTTGTAAATGGAGCTGTAGGAATTGGTGCCGATTTAGGTTTTGTATATGAGTGGAGACCAAATTATAGCGATTACACTGCTACTGATAGCAAAGGGAATACGTATATGCAAAAAGATGTCAATAAGTATAAATTAAAATTTGGTTTATCTCTTACAGATTTAGGAGCAATTTCTTATGACAAAGGTGTCGAAGAAAGATATGACATTACAAATACATTTGATCAAAATACTTTTGAAGATATTGATATAGATGAATTAGAGAATTTTTATAGAGCTCTTGATCCAGGAAATGCAAATAAGGCTGTATTACCAACTGCATTACATGTAAATGCTGACTGGAATATAAATCAAAAATTTTATGTGAACTTGAACAGTGATTTTTCTCTTACATCCAAAGATAAAGTTAACAGAAGTAGAATTGCAAATACAATATCTCTAACACCAAGGTTTGAAACCAAATGGTTTAGTTTTTACTCTCCCGTAAGTATTGTACAACACAGTGGTTTTATGTGGGGAGCAGGACTTAGAGCAGGGCCTCTTTATGTAGGTTCAGGATCAGTATTATCTGCTCTTATTAATGATGAGACTAAAGCTCTTGATGTATATGCGGGACTTAAAGTTCCTATTTATCAATCTAGACCAAAGGATACTGATGAAGATGGAATACTAGATAAAGTAGATGACTGCCCAGAAGTAAAAGGACCAGAAGAAAACTTTGGATGCCCTTGGCCTGACACAGATGGTGATACTGTACTAGACAAAGACGATCAATGTCCTGAAGTAGCTGGAGAAGTAGAAAACAAAGGATGCCCTTGGCCTGATACCGATGGTGATGGCTTACTTGATAAAGACGATAATTGTCCGCAAGAAGCAGGCCCACAAGAAAACCAAGGATGTCCTTGGCCTGATAAAGATGGTGATACTGTACTAGACAAAGATGATAATTGTCCTAATGTAGCAGGAACAGTAGCCAATAATGGTTGTCCTGAAGTTACAGAAGAGATCCAAAAAACACTTAATGATTATGCCAAAACTATTTTATTTGATTCTGGTAAATCTACCATCAAAGAAGAATCAAATCAAGTACTTCGTGACATTGTAAAAATTCTTAATGAATATCCTACAGCTAAATTTACTGTTGAAGGTCATACAGATAGTGCAGGAAGTGGTAAACTAAATCAGCGATTATCTGACTCTAGAGCAAATGCGGTAAAAAATTATTTAGTAGAAAATGGAGTTGATCAATTTAGATTATCTGCAATGGGATATGGAGAAGATAGACCAATCACTACAAATAAAACTAGAGCAGGAAGAGCTCAAAACAGACGAGTAGAAATTAATCTTATCAAAGAATAATTATTCTAACCAGTTTTTAATAAAAAAAGCCCTCTGAGTATGAATACTCAGAGGGCTTTTTCTTTATCTATATATACATTATATTTATTATATGATATTTTATACTAGCTATCGTATTAAAATAAAATCTAAATGAAAAAACATATAAAATCATTTTAATCTCTTTTATAAGTCAGAACGCTCAAGAAATGAAAGCATATGAAAACAAGTTTGAAATAGTAAATTACGAAAATAATGAGTGTTAAAATACCTTATAGAAACACCCTATTATCAGTGTGTTGTTTGATCACAATAATTTCCTGTACTTCAATAGAAAACACTAAATGGAAATTTAGAAATGGATTTTATATTGGAGATCTAATTATATTTAAATCATCGCATATTATTAAGAATGATACTATCTTTTCTAATGAAATCCCTAAAGCAATTCTTATAGAAATCGAACAACGAATAACCGATAAACTTCTAATCATAAAAGATTTAAATGGAAATGCCCTAGGGTATTATTGTAGTAAATAAAAGCTATACCTAGCTGAAAGATCAGTGTATTTTAATTACTTACTACAAACTGTTTTAATATATTTAACCAATCAAATCAATTATTTTTTATCAGGCCAATGAAGAAATATTTAATACCCATTTTTGCCATAGTATTCTTATCAAATTGTGCAAGTCAGAAACAAATAGATAAAAACGAGATAAAAACTATTTTTGACTCCAATCTCTATGTCATGATATCAGTTGGAGATAGTAATAATAATTATCATCCCAAGTTACACATGTTTAAAGACGATAGTGGAACTCCATTTTTTCCAGTTTTTACTAGTAGAGATAAAATACTAGAAACTGAAATGGTTATGCCAGATAGTTTTGCTTGTAATGGAATAATTTTAGCGCTCACATCGCATGATGAAGTAAATTACAAAATAAACTATTCTTTGGACGACGAAATAGTTATTACAGGAAAGCAATTGAAAAAACTTTTACGTAATGAAATTGAGGAGTTCAAAAAAAATAACTCTGAAATATTAAAAAATGTTATTCTAAATAATTAGAAACAACATACAAACCTAATAATCAACAAATAGCAACTATATTTATTATAAAACAATCTATCCTATAGCTCTCTATAAAAGGCTTTCTTTGATTTTTTTTCATTGCCATTCATAATAAAGATTGGCTATATTCTACTATATGACTGATTCAGTTGTTGTTTTCCAAATTTGCCATGCATTTTGTCCAGCAAGGGCATAGTAGGCAAAGGATTTGAGACGTTGGTTATTCTCTTTTATGCGTTCCAAGACCATAAACCAGTTCATATAATTCTGTAGATATTTAGTTGCCACTCCATTAAATGGTTTCA
>NZ_PGUB01000044.1:0-40932 GCF_002924285.1 Aquimarina sp. I32.4
ATAGTCTACCTAGCTTACTCTCTTTCCAACTTTCCTCTCTTGTTAGGTACATAGCCCCATCTACACTAACATAATGAAGTTCATCCGCTTTACCTGATTCATATTCTTTATAAACCAGATTTTTGATAACCGCATTATCAGCATCTTCAATCCATTGTCCATATTTGTGGCAAACACGCTCTATTTGCTTGGCATTGACCCCTGCACCTGTCAAATTATTGATCACATCTTCTGCTTCACTAAATACCAAATACTGACCCATATAGCACATGGTTTCTTGAGCCAAACTACTAATACCCATAAAACCTGGAGATTGAGCAATAACATGAGACTTGCAGGATTCTATCTTTCCAAATCTGGTTTGAAGTTTTTTTTTAAGTTCTTGCTCTTGGGAACACGACCAACAGATAATTGTAAAACTTCTTGCTCAACATTTGACATCATTGCAGCGTACGTAGATTCGTATTGATATCCATTCTCCATACGAGAAGGATCAGATAACCATTGTTCAAAATGTTTGTCGAAGATTAACGAGGCTTGAGTCTTTATATCCATTAAATATGTTTCTAATAAAAATACTAAATTTTAACAAAAAGGGAAATTTGTCGTACACCCCATTAGCCATACCTAATGCAAAACCACTTTGATTAACAAAAGAAGTTTTTGGAGCTATAGAATTAGTATTAGAGTTATTAAAATTGTAGCGATAATACCCATCGATTGATCCAGAGAGATGTATTCTTGATGTTATTTTTTCAAAAGATGATATGGTATCTTTTTGTTGGGTGAATGCATTATAACTTAAAAAGAAAATAATAATAAGAGAGTTTTTTTTAAATGAATTTGTGATATGTTTGATTTCCATAATATGTAAAGAATTAATGTGAGTATTAATTTTTAATTGCATATTAAATTATGTAAAATTATTTTTAACCCTATTTTTTATAGGGTTAATATGTTTATTTTTATTATAAATATATTTTTTACCCTATTAAAATAGAGGGTATTTTTTATTTTGTTGTTTTTTTAGGAATTTGAATTTAATATTTTAGCTTTTTTAATATTGAGTGAATTATAAAAAGCAATAGATTGGAAATTAAAGAATATTTAAAAAGCTATTTTTAGAAGAGTTATAAATCAATGTGGTATATCAGATTTTTTTTATAAAGTACAAAGGGGGTGATGCCAAAAATAAATGACTAACTCAGTATTTTTACTGGTTAGAATAATAAGATTAATGAGAATGTATCGAGTCAAAGGTTTTGCTCACTAAGTGAGGTTTTAATGCCCTGAATTTTGCTTCAAAATTAAAGGTTTGTTTCAAACGAATGCTTCGTGAATTTATCCCGAAGTAGTTTACTTGGCAATAAACATTCCTAAGAAAACAAATAAAAACCCAATTATAAAAGAGCCAAGAGCATAGATTAAAAAATGTAAGAAATCACCTGATTTAAGTAGCATGTGGTTTTCGTAAGCAAAAGTAGAAAAAGTGGTAAATCCACCACAAAACCCAGTAGCTAAAAGAGCAACGGTGTTTTGAGATATAGTATTGTTTTTTAGGGCAAGGCCTAAGATGATTCCTATAAAAAGACTACCTAAAACATTTGCAGTAAAAGTTCCGTATGGGATACCAGTAGTAGAGCTATTGAGGTATTTACTTATAAGATAGCGTAGTATACTACCTGTACCTCCGCCAATAAATACCAAAAATAGTTGTTTCATTAGTTTGTTATAATCTTCTTTTATAGTATAGGGATGTAAATTTCGGTAATCCACTCTGCAGGATTTGGTTGCAAAGAAGGTTGAACTCTATAAACCTCAAAGGTAGGAGAAGTTGTATTGAGCTCTAAGTTGTTTTCTGAAATATATTTATAAGCAGTATTCCAAGCTTCTTTTAAGTTATTGTGATCTCCTTTTAAAGTAGTTTTTACAATTTTTTGCCTAGGTAAAAAATCACAAAGGATAGAACTTTCTTTTGGGGTAAGTACTTTATCTCTTGTAGGAATAGCTATAGAGAAAATTGCTGTTCCATGGTCTGTGTTATACTCGTTATATAGAGTAAAAGGCATACCTGTTTGAGGAAGATTATTTTCTTTCATGTACATAGAAACAGCAGGAAGCATTTCTTTTGTTTTTTCTTGGATAACAGCGATTGATGCGGCTGTTGCACTATACATGTAAAAACCACCACCATGTTCGGTTACCCCATCAACATTGATTGAATATTTTTTCATTTTTTCATTTACGAAAACATCAAGATTTTTAAGCCCATGAGCATACATAGGTTTTATCATTTGAGCCATTGTGCTATCTTGAGTCAAACCATACATTTTTTGCATAAATGATTGCGAACCTTTAGTACCCCATGTAACCTTGGTTTTTTTACCTTCTATTTTTTCAAACTTCCAATATACATCACTATAAATATTACCAACTACAGGTACGTTCATTGTGAGTTGTTGGTCTATACTGGAAAACGGAGAAACTTTCTTAGTTTCCATTTTACCATTAGGTTGTGTTTCACTTTTCCAATTGTAATAAGCGCCTTCTCCACTAGTTTTATCAGGATATTCCATGACAAAATCATCAGATTCATCCATCCAAGGCCCCCATTTATCCCAAGTTTTATATTCGTTTATCGTGCTAAATAATAATTCATCAGGAGCATCGATTACTCTACTTTCCTCTACTTGAAACTCACCATCAATTGTGGATACATAAACAGCACCACCAATAATTACTAATAATAATAGAAAAAATAAATACTTTACTATTTTCATGTTTAGTTAAATTAGATTGTTTGGTCAGCTAATATAATCAATTTTAACATCCTTTATTTTGTTACATTTGCCAAAACAATAAAATAGAATAAATGAGACTCGACAGAATATTTTTTTTTGCAGCCATCGTAACTTTGATGATTGGATGTAAAAAAGATCCAAATGCAAAGGATCAAGTTGATCAAACTGAAGAAAAGCAAGAGCAAAAACAAGAAAAAACAGTACAAAAATTTGACTACGTAGTAGAGCAGTTTGCAGATATCAAGGTTTTGAGGTACCAAATACCAGGTTGGGAGAACCTTACTTTGAAAGAACAAAAACTAGTATATTATCTTACTCAAGCAGGATTAAGTGGACGAGATATTATGTGGGATCAAAATTACCGTTATAATCTTACTATCCGTAAAGCATTAGAGAAAATTTATACTTCTTATGAAGGAGATAAAAATGCGACAGAATGGAAAACTTTTGAAACGTATTTAAAACGTGTTTGGTTCTCTAATGGGATACACCATCATTATAGTAATGGTAAGATCAAACCTGAATTCAGTAAAGACTACTTTAGTTCATTGCTTGCTGCTACAGGAGTTGAGGTGTCTAAAGATGTGTATGAAGTGATTTTTAATGATAAAGATGCTAAAAAAGTAAACCAAGCAAAAGGAGTAGATAATGTAGCTCTGTCTGCCGTGAATTTTTATGGGCCAGAGGTGACAAACGATGATGTAACTTCTTTTTATGCTAAGAAAAAATCTCCTGATGCAACAAAACCATTATCCTATGGGCTTAATTCTCAATTAGTAAAAGAGAATGGAGAATTAAAAGAAAGAGTATATAAATCTGGAGGACTATATGGAGCTGCGATTGATGAAATCATCAAGTGGTTAGAAAAAGCACAAGAGGTAGCAGAAAACAAGGCACAAGGAGATGCACTTGGTTTATTGATCCAATATTACAAAACAGGAGATTTGCAAACCTGGGATGATTATAATGTTGCATGGACAGCTGCTACAGAGGGGAATATTGATTACATCAATAGTTTTATAGAGGTGTATAATGACCCATTAGGATATAGAGGTTCTTATGAAACTGTTGTGCAAATCAAAGATTTTGATATGTCAAAAAAGATGTCTGTATTATCAGAAAATGCACAGTGGTTTGAAGATAATTCTCCATTGATGGATGCACATAAAAAAGATAGTGTCGTAGGAGTTTCTTATAAAGTAGTAGCAGTTGCAGGAGAGGCAGGAGATGCTTCACCGAGTACTCCGATAGGAGTTAACTTGCCTAATGCCAATTGGATTAGAGCTGCTGTAGGATCAAAATCTGTTTCCTTAGGGAACATAATAGAAGCGTATAGCAATGCAGGAGGTTCAGGAAGGCTAAAAGAGTTTGTACATGATAAGGAAGAATTTGAGTTAGAGGAAAAATATGGTCAGTTGGCAGATAAATTGCATACAGCATTACATGAAGTAATAGGGCATGCCTCTGGACAATTAAACCCTGGAGTAGGAGAAACTAAAGAAACGTTAAAAAATTATGCTTCTACCATGGAAGAAGGTCGTGCTGATTTAGTTGGACTATATTACTTGATGGATCCAAAGTTACAAGAACTTGAGCTGGTAGAAGATTGGGAGAAAACAGGTAAAGCTGCCTATGATGGATATATCAGAAATGGATTGATGACACAATTAATTCGTTTGAGCCTAGGAGATGAAGTAGAAGAAGCGCATATGCGTAACCGCCAATGGGTAAGTGGTTGGGCTTTTGAGCAAGGAAAGAAAGATAATGTAATAGAGAAAGTTACCAGAGAAGGGAAAACGTATTTTAATATTAATGATTATACCAAGTTACGTGAGATTTTTGGGCGTTTATTGCGTGAAACACAACGTATTAAGTCTGAAGGAGATTACAAAGCGGCAGAAGCTTTGGTAGAAGGTTATGGTGTGAAAGTTGATCAGGCAATACATGCCGAGGTATTGAAACGTAACGAGCAATTTACATCTGCTCCTTATAGTGGTTTTGTGAACCCTGTTTTGGTGCCAGAAACCAATGAAAAAGGAGAAATTACTAAGATCAATGTAACTCAACCAAAAGGTTTTGTGACGCAGATGTTAGAATATAGTAAAAACTATAATTTTTTGCCTGAAGTGAACTAAGAAAATTTTATTTTATATATTGAAGAGGATATTTGAAAAACCAGATATCCTCTTCTTGTTTGATGATAAAATTAAGATCCATTACTATCTTTTGATGTAAATATATTGTATCCAATGCCGAACCCTATCCATGCATTACCTTGATAGACCCATGATTTCCCTAGTTTACCGCCAATATGATCCCAGCCAACGAATGTCCCGATTTGAAAATCATCATATTCATATAATATTCCTAGAAAGGGAGTTAAGATACTTGCATTAGTTTCTGAATCTATTTCAGCTGTTTCTGGAGTTATTTTGGCAGATGCGATGCTCAAACCTCCTAAATAACTGATATAATTTTTACCATTATTATTTATTCGATCTCTAAAGCCTGCGGTAATGCCTACATTTGTATTCCCTTCAAAATCGAAATATTTTTTCTTTTCATCATGCTCTTTATTATCGCCAAATCTCACTTTTATTGGAATTGTTATGGCACTAGATACAAAGCTTCTTTTGGGTTTATCACCATTATATATTTGAGAATTTTTTTTTAATTTCTCTTTAGAAATCGAATAAAATTTTTCTATATATTCTTTCTTGTTTATAATTTGTATTATAACCTTATTGGGAAGATTTTTTACAACAGTAAAAACCCAACCAACCTTTGCTAAAAGTAGTTTGTTGTTGAATATGTAGCCTTTATTTAGTTCTATATCTTGTGTTGATAAGGTTTTTTTTTCGGTTAAATCAAACTTTATTTTGTGTTCAAATACGTTTGTTTCTTCAGTAAATTCATAATGTTTACCTATGATACTTTCGTTATTTTTTTGACGAAATTCTGATCTTATTTGTTTACTAATTTGCTCTGTAATTTTGGAAATGGTTTGATCAGAAGTAGGTGTTTCTTGACATGTTCCTAATTGGGTAATTAATATAAAACAAATGGTTAGTGCTTTTTTCATGATTGTAGTTATTTAGATACATCTCAAATCTACCTCACAATCAAGTGCAAAAAAATACCCATAGCAGGGTATATTTATCATTTTTTGAGGAGCGAAATGATCTAGAAATCGTATTTTTTTTCGATGGCATAGCGTAGTAATTCACCTTTACCTTTTAAGCCAAGTTTGCGAATGATATTTTTGCGATGAGTCTCTATAGTTGATACAGAATTAAAACGTATTGCGGCAATTTCTGAAGAGGTTTTTCCTCGACCGATAAGAGTTAGAATTTCTCGCTCACTTTTGGATAATAACTGTTTTTTTGAGGGTTGTTTTGCATCTTTAGAAAAAAGTGAGAGATTGATAGCAGCATCAAAATAAGTTTCTCCTGCAACAACTTGTTTGATAGCTGTTAATACTTCTTCTAGAGGAGAGTTTTTTAGTAAATATCCAGATGCTCCCGCAGCTATCATTTGTCGCACAGCATCCTCTTGATCAAACATAGAAAAACCGATAATTTTGGTATGAGGCAATTCCTTTTTTATGATTCTGGTAGCGGCAATGCCATCAATTTTAGGCATTCGTATATCCATTAATATCACCTTGGGTTGTTTTCGTCTTGCGATAGTGAGTAATGCTTCACCATCATTAGCTACGCCAACAATACTAATTTCTTCTTCATACTTAAGAAGTAATTCAATCCCATCAATTAGAGACTGGTGATCTTCTGCGATAGCCACGGTTATCATATGGGTATATTTATGATGATATTTGTTCCTTTATTAATAGTAGAATCAATTTCAAATGTTCCTTCTAGATGTTCTATGCGTTTTTCTATGGTTGCTAACCCCATTCCGTCTTTTTCTGGTAATATTTTGGCATCAAATCCTTTACCGTTATCTTCTACAATAATATTAAGTAGAGAATCATGATTGGTTAGAGAAATCTGAATTTCTGTTGCGTCGGCATGTTTGATTATATTAGTAATTAGTTCTTGGATGATTCTAAAAATTGAAATTTCTAAAGTGTTATCCAGTCGCTCTTCGAGTCCATATCCTTGTACTTCGATTTGTAAATGTTTCCCATTAGATGCTTTTTTAGCCAGATTTTTGATTGCAGGTAATAATCCTTGATGTGCCATGACACCACTATTCTTTTCATGGGCGATGGTTCTTACTTTTTGATACGCTTCTTCTAGTAGGTTGTCTGTTTTAGAGTATAGTTCTTCTATATTCTTGATTTTAGGGTTGTCTTTATTGTTTCGTAAATGTTGAAAGTGAAGCTTTACCGTGGCAAGGGTACTTCCTAGATTATCATGAAGATCATTAGCAAGCCGTTGACGCTCTTTTTCTTGTCCCGAGATCATTGCATCAATGGCAGTGAGTTCCTGTTCTTTAAGTAGTTTTTCGGTTTTTTGAATTTCAAGTTCACGTTCTTGTTCTGCAATACGTTGTTTTCGTTTGGTGTTTTTATGTATAAGTAGTGCTATGATTGTTGCAACTATTAAAACAAAAAGAGAGCCTATTAATAGATTTCTGTTGCGTATTCTGCTGGCCTCAGATTTAAGGTTGGTATTTAGAAGTTGTATAATTTGTTTTTCTTTTTTTTCAGTTTGATATTTGGTTTCAAGTTCATTAAGAGTAATCGCTTTTTTATATTCGTTCAGGGAATCTGAATATTTGATGAATTGATTGTTGTAAAAAAAAGCACTATCGTATTTTTTTAAATTTTTGTAATTTATAGATAATAGAGAAGAGAGTTTTGATTGTTTTAAAAAATTATTTTTTGGAAGTTTAATTTTTAATGCTTTTTGAAAATATTTATTAGCTTTTTTGTGTTCATTGTTATTTGTGTATGTAATACCGATATTGGTGTTAATTCCAAACATCTCTATTTTAGCATAGTTATAAGGGATGTTTTTGAAAAGCTTTAACGATTTCTTGTAATAGTACAAGGCACTATCGTTTTTCTTTTTAAAATGAGCAAAGTTCACACCAATTAAGAGATAAATCTTTCCTTCTATATAACGATTATTGCTTTTTTTAACGATAGGGATTATCTCTTTGTAATTTGCTATATGTTCTTTTTGTAATAAACTGGCATTAACGGTTGTTTTAAGGAATTCTAAAGTGGCTTTGTCACTATTGTTAGAGGTGTATTCTTGATAGATTTCAAAGTACTTTGAAAATAGATTTTTTACCTTCCTGTTTTTGTAGAGTAATTCGATGATCTTTCTGGTAGAAAAACAAACTAAAGAAGAGTCTTTAATAGATATTGATTGTTCTAAAGCTTCTTGATATTTTTGATAAGCCAAGGAATCTTTTGTTTTATCATGTAATAAATACTGATCACCAATTTGTATCAATCTTAAAACGTTACCTATATGAGTAGAAGTTTTATTGTACCCATAAATTGTATTAGAAGGAGTTCCTTTCTTTAGGAGATCTATGTTCCATATTAAAAGTTCTTTTTCTGATGATTGGTTAACAGATGTGATTATTTTTTCTGCCTCATCTATTTGATAATCTTTAATGTGTAAAAAAGTTTTTCTCAAAACATTCTTGTTTTGAGAAAAACTTTTTCCGATAGATAGAAAAATAATTAATAACAAATGTGATTTGTACATTATTTATAGAAAAATGCTTTATAATAATTGTTATATAATATAAAACTTACAGATGTGATTTCCTAAATCTAGGAAAAAGGTTTCTTTTTTTCCATTTTTTCTGGTAATGTAAAAAGTATTTGGAATAGTGATATCTATGATATTTTCTGGCTTTAAAACATTACCCTTCTTTTTAATGCAAGTACTTTGTTTAGGAGAAGAATATGCAGTATTAGGATCTTTGAGAGGGTTGGTTAAAATTTCAAATTCTATTTTACCAGGAGCTGTAGGTTTACGACGTTGTTGTGTGCCAATACTATTTTCTAAATGATATTCTTCTCGTTTTGTTCCCTTATTGACTAAGATAATTTTTCCATGTGTAATTTCAAAAGTAGTATCTGAATGAAATTTAAATTTACATGCAATAACAAAGTTTTGAAGAATACCAACATGAATTGATTGGTAATCGTTATAATTAGAGTCTACTACTAAAAATAAATGCTCATTTAGTTTCATAATATCAAAATTTTAAAGTTATTTAGTTACTTCAAAACTCTCAAAAAAAAGAACATCAAGCTATACCCAATACACGGTATATTTGTAGTGTATTGTATAGTATATGCAGTAATTTTGTAATATAATAGCACTTTAGACGGTAAAAGTACTATAGGGGTTTACAGATGATTAGGGGTGTAAATACGTTTTTAGTGCAAACAGCAATAAAATAAAGATAATAAAACCTACAAGAATAAAAAGGCTTCCCCTGTAATATTTGCGATGTAGTTTTAGATCTTTTCTGTAGCTAAAAACCATTATGATAATAAAAGCTACCACAAAAAATCCTGCAAATACTAACTGACCTTGACTAAACATATTTTGCTATTTTTACGGCAAAGATAATCTATAAAAATATACTGATGAAAGATAAAATTGCTGCAGTACAAGAATTTCACACTTCGTTTAATATTGGGTATAAAAATGAACCCATTGCAGATTTGGGAGAAGCTAAGAATACACTTCGATTTAATTTGATGAAAGAAGAAAATGAAGAATATTTTGAAGCAGCCCAAAATAATGATCTTGTTGAGGTAGCAGATGCGTTGGGTGATATGTTGTATATATTATGCGGGACAATTATAGAGCACGGGATGCAACATAAGATTGAAGAGGTGTTTAATGAAATTCAACGTAGTAATATGAGTAAATTAGGAGAAGATGGTCAGCCAATTTATCGTGAAGATGGTAAGGTGCTAAAAGGCCCTAATTATTTCAAACCTAATATAAAAGAGATATTAGATAAGTAAGTCTGGTAAAAACCGTATTACTTATAAATACACAAAACTCACGAATATATATTCATGAGTTTTGTGTATTTAAAAAATGATGTTATAGTTTTCTAACATCTAGCATCTAGCATTATTATACTTTCTGTCTCCATCCAAAAGAATCTTCGGCTTTATTATATTGTATATCCATCAAAGCTTTTTTGAAATGAGATGCATAAGAGTTTTCTTGTTTTTCTAATTCGTAATGCGCTCCTTTATAGCCAAAAGATTTTATAGGACTTATTACTGCAGCAGTTCCTGCTCCAAAAATCTCTTTTAAACTTCCGTTTTTGGATGCGGCTATAATTTCACTCACCTTTACAGGTCTTACATCTATATTAATACCTTCTTTTTTGGCAATATCGATCAAACTTTTTCGTGTAATTCCATCAAGTATACGATCACTTGTAGGAGCGGTAAGAAGTGTGTCATTAACCCTAAAGAATACATTCATAGTTCCAGCCTCTTCCATATATTCATGAGCATTAGAATCTGTCCATATAATCTGTTGGTAACCTTCTTTTTTGGCAAGATTTGTTGGGTAAAATTGCCCTGCATAGTTACCAGCAGCTTTGGCATATCCAAATCCACCACTAGCAGAACGGCTAAATTTTTCGGCTACTAAAACACTTACATCACCACTGTAATAAGATTGTGCAGGTGAACATATGATCATAAATTTATACTCATCAGCTTCAGAAGCAGAGACACTAGCTTGTGTTGCAATAACAAATGGACGTATATATAAAGAATTACCAAAACCAGATTTTATCCAGTCATTATCAAGTTTTAATAAGGTGTGTAGCCCCTCAAAGAAATAATCTTCAGGAAATTCAGGAATAGCTAAACGCTCGGCTGATTTGTTAATACGTTTGAAGTTTTCATCAGGCCTGAATAAGAAAGTATCTCCTTGGTCATCCTTATAAGCTTTCATACCTTCAAAAACAGCCTGTCCATAATGAAAAACACGTGCAGAAGGATCCATTGTTAGTGGTCCGTAAGGAATAATTTCTGGCGTTTGCCATTTTCCATTCGCATAGTCACAGACAAACATATGATCAGTGAATATCTTTCCGAAATCAAGATTTTCAAAATCTACCTGCCCTATTTTAGACTCGCTTGCCTTAGTGATTTTTAAGGTTTGAGGAATTGTGTTTTTCATACGTTTAGAACTTTTGATTATTTGATGCTAGATTTATTTAAAAACTCAAGAATTCTAAATATTGATTAGATTCTTACTTTTCGTATGTTTTTATTCTGTTTGAATACTTTAATTATTGAAAAAATAAAGTATCAATACAATTGTAAATTTAGCGTCTATATTTTTTGTCTGAAAATCATGGTAATACTAACACCACATGAGATTCCCTACAAAAATACTTTTTTCTATTAAAATAAGAATTCTAAAAATGTTTAATTTTACAAAACATTCAGATATTGAAAAAATATGAAAAATAATATACTATTCCTTATTGCTATTTTAGTACTGATTAGTTGCAATTCAGTACTAAAAAAAGATGCATTCTCTACCTCAGATATTTCTATAGAAAATTATAAGAGTTTTGGAGAAAAAATAGCTTCAGATAAAATATACAATACCAATGCTATAACGGATACCTATGATGATTTAAAAGAAGGAGATTCTATAGATATTTCTTTTACAGGCACAGTGAATAGTGTTTGTAAAGTAAAAGGATGTTGGATGAGGGTTGCCTTGGGTAATGATCAGGAGACGATGGTGAAATTTCGAGACTATGGATTTTTTGTACCTAAAGATATAGAAAGTGATACCGTTATTGTTCAAGGGAAGGCATTTGTAAGTGAAATGTCTGTAGAAGATCAAAAGCACTTTGCGAGTGATGCAGGTAAAACAGAAGAGGAAATAGCTAATATTACTAAGCCAAAACGAACATATTCTTTTGTGGCAGAAGGAGTTTTGATAAAAGAATAATGGAAAGAAAGATACAAAGAGAAATTGTTACTACAGCAGATGGTTCAAAAACTATTCATTTGCCTGAACTAAATGAGCAGTATCATTCTAAGCACGGAGCGATTAATGAAGCTAAGCATGTTTTTATAGAGACAGGGTTGCATCATGTTTTAGGTAAAGATACATATGATCCGTTAAAAATTCTTGAAATTGGATTTGGTACGGGACTTAATGCATTTATAACTTTTCTAGAAGCAGAGATAATCAATCAAATGATTGATTATGTAGGGGTAGAAGCATATCCTGTGAAATATGATGAGGCTTTACTTATGAAGTACCCAGAAATACTTTCTGTAAAAGAAAAAGAAGGCATATTTGATACCATGCATATCTCAAAATGGGAGCAAAAAGAGGCAGTGTCATCTACTTTTACTCTTACCAAGCGTAAGCAATTATTTGCTGAGATTAACGATAATGATTGTTTTAATCTTATCTATTTTGATGCCTTTGGTGCAAGGGTTCAACCCGAATTATGGACAGTAGATATTTTTAAAAAAATGTACACTGCTCTTAGATCAAATGGAGTTCTGGTTACTTATTCAGCCAAAGGGAGTGTGAGACGTGCTATGCAAGAGGTTGGTTTTGTAGTAGAAAGACTACCAGGACCACCAGGGAAACGAGAAATGCTTAGAGCAACCAAAAAAGAATAAGAGAAATAAACTACTTTGCGGATAAACCTAAGAAGTATTCGTTTGAAAAGAACCTTTAATTCTGAAGTATTAAAATCTTCTTTAATGAGTAAACGATTGTTAAACTATAATAAAGAAATAGGTTTTGTAATAAGGTGACATTATTTTGTGGCCAAATATTGATACGATGAAAGTTTTAATTACAGGAGCTACTGGTTTGATAGGTCAAGAAATAGTAAGTCTTTGCCATCAGTCAAATTTTGAGGTTAACTATCTCAGTACAAGTAAGCAGAAATTACAATCATTATCTAATTATAGAGGCTTTTACTGGAATCCCAAAGAAGGAGAAATTGATACTAATTGTTTTCAAGGTGTAGAAGTAATTATAAATCTTGCTGGTGCAACAGTAGCAAAACGATGGACGTCTTCTTATAAAAAAGAAATCATAGAAAGTAGAACTCTTACAGCTTCTCTTATTTTAAAGACCTTACAAAATATAGAACACAATGTTCGCCATATTATCTCAGCAAGTGCCATCGGAATTTACCCTGATTCTTTTCAGAATTATTATATGGAAGATAGTGATAAAAAAGATACAGGGTTTTTAGGAGAGGTAGTTGCGCAATGGGAAAATGCTATTCTGCAATTTAAGGTAGTTGGGATTGATGTAAGTATACTTCGTATAGGATTAGTCTTATCAGAGAAAGGAGGGGCATTCCCAAAAATGGCAAAGCCTATACAGTTGGGCGTGGGCTCTTTTTTTGGCGATGGTAAACAATGGCAGAGCTGGATACATGTAAAAGATTTGGCATGTATGTTTATTTTTATAGCAAAAGAGAGATTAATAGGAGTTTATAATGCAGTATCTCCCAATCCTATTTCTAATAAAAAATTGACACGTACAATCGCAAGAAAATATAATAAAAAGATAGTATTACCATCTGTTCCCAGATTTGTAATGAAATTAATACTAGGAGAAATGTATATTTTGTTGTTCTCTAGTCAGCGAGTTTGTAGTGATAAGATTATGAATTCAGGTTTTCATTTTGAATTTGGCAACATAACTCAGGCAATAGAAGTTCTTGTGGAAGAATGATGATGTTATTGTCTCTGTTTTCTTGATTACTAAATATAAAAAGAGCTTGAATTTTGTATAAAATTCAAGCTCTTTTTATATCTTAATTTTCTAGTCTAAAACCTCTATGCTTAAGAGTTAGGAGTTGCTTTTAGGCTTACCTTTAATTCGATATCATCCTTTATAAACTTATCACCTAAGTTCTCAAAAACAGATTTAGAACCATAATTTACACCCCAATCTGTACGATTAATAGTAAATGCCTCTGTAGTTAAGGTAATTGCATCAGCTTCAACAGATGTTGTAACAGGGAATGAAATATTTTTCTTGATATCCTTTAATGTAAAATTACCTTCAAGATATGTTTTTCCTTCTTTTTCTGTAATTCCTGTAATCTCAAAAGTAGCTTTAGGATATTTGGCAACATTAAAGAAGTGATCTTCTTTTCCTTCACCTTCACCCTTAAGATGGCCTTCTAATCCAGCTTTGTCATCACCTTCAAGATCAGTAACATTTATAGATGTCATATCAATAACAAAAGAAC
Source organism: Aquimarina sp. I32.4 (assembly GCF_002924285.1). Lineage (NCBI taxonomy): Bacteria > Pseudomonadati > Bacteroidota > Flavobacteriia > Flavobacteriales > Flavobacteriaceae > Aquimarina > Aquimarina sp. I32.4. The sequence continues at coordinate 14,031 of NZ_PGUB01000044.1, forward strand.
CACTCTCTAATACGCCTTCTTTTGCTGTAAGTGTTCCACTAGCTAGTTTTATTGTACCAGTATGTTTTTCTGTAGGTTTAAACCCAACCCAGTCTATAGAGCTTGATGCAACGTCTACAGTGTAAGTAACAGCTTCTACAGGAGCTTCTTTAACCTCTTCTGCAGAGGTAGCTTCTGTTTCGTTTTTTTTCTCCCCTTTGCAAGAGAAAGCAGATATTGCCAAAGCGGCAATAGCAAGTGCGCTGATAAATCTAATTTTCATAAGTATTCGTTTTTTAATTTAAAAAATTAGTTCAAAAGTATTTTTTATAAAAAATAATACTCTTAAATATATACTAAAAAATCCTGTGACATTATGACATTAATTCAAAAATGGCAGTACTTTTGCAGATTCAAAACAAAAACGTATAAAAAGGTACGAGTTACATGAGTAAGAAAAATAAAAAAGCTGAAGATGTAAAAGATCAAGTAGAAGAGGTACTTGATACTACTGTTGAAGAGACAGAAACAGAAGAGGTAATAGATACAGAAGCACAACTCAAAGAAGAATTAGGAAAAGAAAAAGATAAGTTTTTAAGACTTTTTGCAGAGTTTGAAAACTATAAAAAACGAACTTCTAAGGAGAGAGTAGAGCTATTCAAGACAGCAAGTCAGGATGTTATACAATCTATGTTGCCAGTGTTAGATGATTTTGATAGAGCTCTAAAAGAAATAGAGAAATCAGAAGATACATCCTTAGTAGAAGGAGTAGGATTGATTCATAATAAATTAAAAGAAGCATTGAAAAGTAAAGGACTTACTGAAGTAGAAGTATCAGCAGGAGATGTTTTTAATGCAGATAATCATGAAGCAATTACCCAGATTCCAGCACCAAGCGATGATCTAAAAGGTAAAATTGTAGACGTAATAGAAAAAGGATATACACTAGGAGAAAAAGTAATACGTTTCCCTAAAGTGGTGACTGGTCAATAAAAAATTATGAAAGAAGATTTTTACGACATATTAGGGATAAACAAAAGTGCTACCGCGGCAGAGATAAAGAAAGCTTATCGGAAAAAAGCAATAGAATATCATCCTGATAAAAATCCAGATGATAAAACTGCTGAAGAAAAGTTTAAAAAAGCAGCTGAAGCTTATGAGATTTTAAGTGATCCTGATAAAAAAGCACGTTATGATCAATATGGTCATCAAGCTTTTGAAGGTGGCGGCTTTGGCGGTGGAGGCGGAGGTATGGATATGGATGACATATTCAGCCAGTTTGGTGATATTTTTGGTAGTGGTTTTGGTGGCGGCTTTGGTGGTTTTGGCGGCGGCGGACAACGTAGGTCCAAAGGAAGTAATCTTCGTATAAGAGTAAAGCTTACGCTAGAAGAAATTGCGAATGGTGTTGAGAAAAAGATCAAAGTAAAACGTAAAATTCAGGCACCAGGAACTACTTATAAAACCTGTACTACCTGTAATGGAGCTGGACAAGTTACCAGAATTACAAATACGATCTTAGGGAGAATGCAAACATCTTCACCTTGCCCAGCATGTAATGGAGCGGGGCAAACTATAGACAACAGACCATCAGATGCAGATGCACAAGGGTTGAAAATGGTTGAAGAAACAGTAAACATCAAAATTCCTGCAGGAGTAGAAGATGGAATGCAACTCAAAGTATCAGGAAAAGGTAATGAAGCGTCTGGTAATGGTATCGCAGGAGATCTTTTGGTAGCAATAGAAGAGCAGGAGCATGCTGAATTGCAAAGAGAAGGTAATAATTTACATTATGATTTATATATAAGCTTCTCTGAAGCTGTTTTGGGATCATCAAGAGAGATTGATACGGTATCAGGTAAAGTGCGTATTAAGATTGAAGATGGAGTGCAAAGTGGTAAGATATTGAGATTGAGAGGAAAAGGGATTCCTAGTATTAATGGATATGGTAAAGGAGATCTTTTGGTGCACGTAAATGTTTGGACACCAAAGACATTGAGCAAAGAGCAACGTGAGTTTTTTGAAAAAATGGCAAAAGATGATCACTTTATACCAACTCCTGATAGTGGTGAAAAATCATTTTTTGAAAAAGTAAAAGATATGTTTTCTTAAAGAATACAATCAAAAAGATCCTTTAAGAATCATTTAAATCTATTAACGTTTGATTAAGAAAAATTTGTATATTTGAGACATCACTAGCGCATTTAGTGATAATTTTTCTTTTTCATAGCAATTTTTTTCCCATCCTTAATACTTGTATTCAGGGTGGGTTTTGTTTTCTATGAAAAATACTAATTTAAAAGTATTAGGGCAATAAGAAACCATTAACTGTGTGTTATTTTATCTCATTAATTTATGTCATAATTAGTATAAGTATTTAACTTTTCGTATCATTCGAGTCTTATATAAACTACAACTTACATTTTTATTATCTATGGCTAATCTTTTAGAGGTGCAACAAGCTACAAAGCGATTTGGAACCTTTACAGCATTAAACAATGTGTCAATACAAGTACCAAAAGGAAGCATTTTTGGATTACTAGGTCCTAACGGAGCAGGTAAAACGACATTAATCAGAATCATTAACCAAATAACATTGCCTGATGAAGGAAGTGTACTTCTGGATAATGAACCACTACAACTACATCATGTCAAAGATATAGGCTACCTGCCAGAAGAGAGAGGTTTGTATAAATCTATGAAGGTAGGAGAGCAAGCATTATATCTCGCACAGCTCAAAGGGTTGAGTAAAAGAGAAGCCAAAGAACGCCTAAAATATTGGTTTGATAAATTTGATATTACACACTGGTGGGACAAAAAAATACAAGAACTCTCTAAGGGGATGGCTCAAAAAGTACAATTTATTGTTACCGTTCTTCATAGACCAAAACTACTGATATTTGATGAACCATTTAGTGGTTTTGACCCTATCAACGCAAATGTAATCAAGGATGAAATATTGCAATTGCGAGAAGAAGGAGCAACCGTTATATTTTCTACACACCGTATGGAAAGTGTAGAGGAGTTGTGTGATCATATTGCTCTGATCCATAAATCAAAGAAAATACTAGAAGGAAAAGTAACAGATATTAAGAAAGCATATAAGACCAATACTTTTGAGGTTGGGTTATTAGCGGATAATTCGATACAAGTATATGCTGAATTGCAAGATAAATTTAAGGTAATACCTGCAGATTTTAAAACAATAGATGATCAACTTAAGATGAAGATAACATTGGATGATAATCTATCTTCAAATGAATTATTGCAATATCTGTCAAATAAAGGTCAGATCATGAGATTTAATGAAGTAATCCCAGGAGTTAACGAGATATTTATAAAAACTATTACAGATAATGAGTAACCTTAAATTAATAATCAAAAGAGAATTCATAGCGCGTGTTCGCAACAAAACGTTTGTGGTTATGACCTTTCTTAGTCCTTTGATCATGGTAGCTATGGTTTCTTTAATCGCTTGGTTGGCAACGCTTAATAATGATGAGGTTCGCAAAGTCGTATTTTTTGATGAAACGGGATTGTTTAAAAAAGACTTTAAAGACTCGGATGCTATTGATTATCTTGATTACAGTCATCTTAGTCTCAACGATGCAAAAGATTCTGTAGTGCTAAAAAAACTAGACGGATTGCTATATATACCTAAAAGCAGTATGAGTAATCAACAAAATTCATCTATACAGTTTTATTCTGATGAAGCACCAAGTATATCTATTCTCAATACAATAGAAGAGATTATAACTACAAAATTAACCAATCAGAACTTTATAGAGAAAGGGTTGGATATTGAAGCAATAGAGAACTCTAAAGCAAAAGTAGAAATCCGACTGGAAAACTTTTCAGGAGAGAAAACATCAAAAATGTCTAGTTATATCAAAATGATCTTTGGCGGTGCTGCGGGGTATTTTTTAATGATGTTTATTATTATATATGGTAATATGGTAATGCGATCTGTAATAGAAGAAAAATCAAATCGTATTATAGAAATTATTATCTCTTCAGTCAAGCCTTTACAATTGATGATGGGAAAAATTCTGGGAACATCCTTTGCAGGAATTCTTCAGTTTACTATCTGGGTAATTTTAGGAGGGGTTCTAATGTTCATAGCAGGTCTTTTTATTGATTTAGATTTAGATCCTGATAATATGCAAGAAGCATTAAAATTATTAGAAAAAAAACAAGGAGGAATAGTAGCAAATGCGACAGAAATTTTATTTGAACTAAAAAAACTTCCTCTATTAACATTGCTAATATCATTTTTGATTTATTTTATAGGCGGGTACTTTTTATACAGCTCTATTTATGCGGCTATTGGAGCTGCAGTAGATAGTGAAACAGATTCACAACAATTTATGTTGCCTATCATTTTGCCATTGATGTTAGGAATCTATGTAGGTTTTTTCTCAGTTATAGAAAACCCTCATGGAACTGTAGCAACAGTGTTTTCTATGATACCACTTACTTCTCCTATAGTAATGCTAATGCGTATCCCTTTTGGAGTTCATTGGTGGGAAGTTTTGATTTCGATGTTACTGTTGATAGGAAGTATTATCTTTATAACATGGCTGGCAGGAAGAATATATAGAGTAGGAATACTTATGTATGGTAAAAAACCAACCTATAAAGAGTTATTTAAATGGATGAAATATTAAAATAATGCAAGAAGATATTACAGATCATGTAAAAGAGGTGATCCCTAAAAATGTATGGAATATGATGCAGGATTTTCTGAATTTTGAAATTTTTCATTTCGGAACAGATGAACATCCTTTTATACTCACCGTAGGGCTGTTACTTTTTGTAATTATCGTTTTTGTAATAACCTCGGTTATTCTCAAAATTACCAAAAGGTTTTTTACCCGTAGAATGAAAAGACAAGATCGATTGAAGTTCGAATCTGTCTTTTCTTTTTCAAAATATTTCGTGTATCTAATTGTTATTTTTTTTGCACTTGATGGTATCGGATTTAATATTACGGGGATATTTGCTGCTTCTGCAGCGTTATTAGTAGGTGTTGGGTTGGCGTTACAAACATTTATTCAAGATATTTTTTCGGGAGTAATTATTTTTATAGACCAAACTGTTGATGTTGGTGATATTATTGAGTTAGAGGGCAAAGTAGGACGAGTAGAAGAAATAAAGCTTAGGACTACCAGAGCGGTGACAATAGATAATAAGGTCTTGATTATACCTAATCATAAATATATGTCCTCCTCTTTATATAATTGGACACAGAATGGAACCTTAACCAGAGAATCAGTTTCTGTTGGGGTTGCATATGGTAGTGATACTCAATTGGTCAAAGATTTGTTGACAAAAGCTGCGTTGTCTAATTCAAATGTTTTAAAAGAACCTCCTCCACTAGTTCTGTTTACAGATTTTGCAGATAGTTCACTCAATTTTCAATTAATGTTTACTATAGATAATAGTTTTTTGGCAGGAATACCCAAAAGTGAAATAAGATTTGAAATAGATCGTTTATTCAGAGAGCATAATATAAATATTCCTTTCCCACAACGAGAAGTTACTATTATAAAAGAATGATAAAAAGGATACAGATGCTACAAAAATGATAAAAAATCTTCTGCTTTTTATATATGTTTTTTTATGCTGTTGTAAGGCGATGCGATGTCAAGGTACTAATTTGGCAAGAATAGAATATACATATGTCCCACAGGCGCAAAGTGATAATGTATATAGTAGATTCAGAGTTTCTGCAAATTACCCTATAAAAATGGATGATAAAGGAACCTACCTTGTGATTAGTCCGCAGTATAGATTTAATAATTTACAAATAAAGGATGCGCTGCTATTCAATACGCAAGAAGAGATCAATAACTTTCATACTGCAGGTATTGAATTAGGGTATACTTTTAAGATGAAGAATAACTGGCGATTTGGTGTCAAGGCAGGAATAGGAATTTCATCTAATTTTGAAGAGTCAGGAGTAAAAAGTGATGATTTTAGATATACGGGATCTGTATATTTTGTAAAGAGTTATAAAAATAAAGAAGCACCAAAAACAGCAGGATTGGTCATAGGGCTAAAATATACAACCCCTGCAAGTCTCAACTTCCCGTTACCAATCATTAATTATTTTAAAAGATTTCATCCTAGTTGGTCATATTCTATAGGTACACCCAAAACAAGTATAAAATATTTTTTTAATGAAAAAAATACACTTCAGGCATTTGTAGGATTAGATCGTTTTTATGGTAATTTGCAAAGTAATAGAGTGTTTACAGATGCGAATGGAAATAATAAGATAGCAGAAAATGCATCAATGCTTACTTTTTTGAGTTCATTAGGATATGAATATTATTTTACGGAACACTTATTGTTCTACACCTATGCAGGATATACATTAAGTAATGAAATTCGCTTACGAGATAAGAATCAAAATGATGTATTGTCTATAAATAATAAAAATACATTTTATTTGCGAAGCGGAATAAAACTAAAAATATAATGGCAAAAATATTAGTAATTGAAGACGAAGCGGCAATCCGAAGAGTTCTTGTGAAAATTTTATCTGAAGAAAATAATGAATATGAAGTATTTGAATCCGAAGATGGACTTGCTGGAATAGAAAAAATAAAAAAAGAGGATTACGATCTAGTTCTTTGTGATATCAAAATGCCAAAGATGGATGGAGTAGAAGTACTAGAAGCTGTAAAAAAGATAAAACCAGAAATTCCTATGGTTATGATCTCTGGTCACGGTGATCTTAATACAGCGGTAAATACAATGCGATTAGGAGCTTTTGATTATATCTCTAAACCACCTGATTTAAATAGATTACTTAATACAGTACGTAATGCTCTTGACCGTAAAGAATTAGTAGTAGAGAATAAGATGCTGAAGAAAAAAGTATCTAAGAATTATGAAATGATAGGGGAGTCTTCAGCGATTTCTGATATTAAAAATATAATCGAAAAAGTCTCTGCTACGGATGCAAGAGTTTTGATTACAGGGCCTAATGGAACAGGTAAAGAGTTAGTAGCACATTGGATTCACCAAAAGAGTGATCGCGCAAAAGGACCAATGATAGAAGTAAACTGTGCGGCTATACCTGGAGAATTAATAGAAAGCGAGCTTTTTGGACATGTCAAAGGAGCTTTTACCTCTGCAAATAAAGATCGTGCTGGTAAATTTGAAGCAGCCAATGGAGGAACTATATTTCTGGATGAAATAGGAGATATGAGCCTTTCTGCACAAGCAAAAGTACTTAGAGCTTTACAAGAAAATAAAATTCAGCGAGTAGGTAGTGATAAAGACATAAAGGTAAATGTACGTGTAGTTGCGGCCACAAATAAAGATCTGAAAAAAGAGATCGCAGAGAATAGATTTAGAGAAGATTTATATCATAGATTAGCAGTGATTTTGATAAAAGTTCCAGCTCTAAATGATAGAAGAGAAGATATTCCTTTGCTAGTAGAATATTTCGCAAAAAAAATATCAAAAGAGCAAGGATCTCCTATTAAAAAGTTTTCTGACAAAGCGATAAAACAATTACAGCAATATGATTGGACAGGTAATATTAGAGAGTTACGTAACGTTGTAGAGCGTTTGATCATTCTTGGTGGTAAAGAAGTAAGTGAAGAAGATGTAAAGTTATTTGCGGCTAAGTAACTATTAGTTATTCAATAGTTTTTTGATATAAAATAATTAGGAGATAATTAATCATTTCGTAATATGAATTTTGAATTATAATTAATTATTGATTGTAATTAATTCATCTTGTTGAACGACCAAAATAGATATGCCTCTAAATAAATGAAAAGAATTTTATTTTTAATCACAACAATATTTATATGCAACACTATATCTGCTCAATATGACCCAGGAGCAATTAATTATGGTTTGGTAGTAGCAAAAAATTTTGGAGTAGCAAATGAATTGACTTTAGGAGGAAGGGTAGAATATTCCTTTAATTGCTATACCACTTTTATAGGAGAGTATAATCGCTCATTTGCCATAAATGCAACTGATGCGTATGAGGGGTATAATGAATTGGCAGTAGGAGTAAATTTAATCTTATTTAATTGGTATCCAACTACGATTACCGCAGGGATGGGGTATATAGGTAATGATTCTAGCTTTTTTGAGACCATAGAAGATAAAGCCTTTTTAGGGATTAGAACAGGCAATTTTAATCATGGCGGACAGATCAAATTAAGAGCTTTACATCAAATAACAATACCAGTACATATTTTTGCAGAGCTTAATATCAAAAGTTTAGGCAGAAGGTATGACACATTCCTTATAGGTTTTAGCTATGATTTTAATGCCAGATAAATATATTGAGGAGTAAGTTTAATCCTATAAATTGATAGAATACGAAACTATTTTCCTACAAATCTAAAACTTTAGTATCTTTCGGAGGCAAACACAAATCATGATATGAAGAAGATAGCGCACGAAGATTTTAAGGTATCAAAAACCGTAGAATTATCCAAAATACCGACTACTTTAGACCTAGGAGAGAACGAAAAAAAAATAGAAAAAGAACTTGAAAAAACTAGAGAGAAACTAGGAGAACTTCAAGATACCCTCTATGCTCATGGTAAATATGCTGTGCTAATATGCCTTCAAGGAATGGATACAGCAGGAAAAGACAGCCTGATAAGAGAAGTGTTTAAGGATTTCAACACTCGAGGTATAATTGTACATAGTTTCAAGGTTCCAACAGAACGAGAATTAGGGCATGATTATTTATGGCGACATTATATAGCTCTGCCACAACGTGGTAAATTTGGAGTTTTTAATAGAACACATTATGAGAATGTGTTGGTAACAAGAGTACATCCAGAATATATAATGGGAGAAAACATCCCTCAGATAGATACAGTTGACGATATAAATGATGATTTTTGGGATCAACGTTTTGAACAGATCAGGAGTTTTGAGAAGCATATTGCCGATAATGGTACATTGATCTATAAATTTTACCTGCATTTATCAAAAGAAGAACAAAAAAATAGATTGCTTCGCAGGTTAGAAAAAAAAGAGAAAAACTGGAAATTTTCTGCAGGAGATTTAGAAGAACGTAAACTTTGGGATCAATATCAGTTTTGCTATCAGGATGCTATTAATAGAACATCATTGCCCCATGCACCATGGTATGTAATTCCAGCAGATGATAAACCTGTTGCAAGATATATTGTAGCAAAAACGCTATATGATACATTGCGAGAATACGATGATATACAAGAACCAGAATTAGATGATAAAACAAAAGCAAATCTGGGTCTGTATAAACAACAATTAGAAAACGAATAAAAAAGATAAAACACATAGTATGTTAAAAATAATCATCCCCATTGTCTTTGTTATCTTATCATTAAATGGATATGCGCAAAATGATGCCAAAGAAGATTCGGTTATATTAAAAAAAATATATACGACCTCTCTGCTTAACGGAAAGAGTTATGCATGGCTAGATTATTTATCAAATCAGATAGGCGGAAGATTATCTGGATCTGTAAATGCGCAATTAGCGGTAGAATGGGGAGAAAAAGAATTAAAAAAGCTAGGCATTGATAAAGTGTGGTTACAACCAGTCATGGTACCCAAATGGACTAGAGGAGTAACAGAATTTGCCTATATTGAAACAGAGCCAGGTAAAACAACAAATGTACCTATATGTGCATTGGGAGGATCTGTACCTACATTGATAGGTGGAATAAAAGCAACCGTAGTAGAAGTACAAGGTGTAGAAGAACTTAGAAAACTAGGAACAGCCGCGATAGAAGGTAAAATAGTATTTTATAACCGACCAATGCAGGCAGATCTTATAGAAACATTCAGAGCATATGGAGGATGCGTGGATCAACGTTACTCTGGAGCGGCAGAAGCAGCAAAGTTTGGAGCAGTAGGGGTGATTGTACGCTCTATGAACCTGAGATTAGATGATTTCCCGCATACAGGTGCAATGAGTTATGGAGATCTTAAAGACATTGATAAAATTCCTGCTGCCGCAATTAGTACCAATGGAGCAGATTTATTAAGCTCTATGCTTAAATTAAACCCTAAGATTAAATTTAGTTTAAATATGAATTGCCGTACCTGGAAAGATGTACAATCTTATAATGTAATTGGCGAAATTACAGGTGCAAAATTCCCTAATGAATATATGGTAGTAGGAGGACATCTGGATTCCTGGGATTTAGGTGATGGGGCTCATGATGATGGAGCTGGAATTGTACAATCTATGGAGGTGTTACGATTATTTAAAGAGATAGGATACAAACCAAAAAGGTCTATTAGAGTAGTGATGTTTATGAATGAAGAAAATGGATTACGTGGTGGTAAAAAATATGCAAAAGTTGCTGAAAGCAAAAAAGAAAATCATGTCTTTGCTTTAGAAAGTGATGCAGGAGGGTTTACCCCAAGAGGGTTCTCTTTTGATTGTAATGAAGAAAATTTTATACAAATAGAAGGTTGGAAACCTCTTTTTGAACCCTATTTAATTCACTTTTTTGCTAAAGGAGGAAGCGGAGCAGATATAGGGCCCTTAAAAAAAGAAGGAATGGTCTTGGCAGGATTGCGGCCTGATTCACAACGATACTTTGATTATCATCACGCCAAGAATGATACTTTTGAAGCTGTGAATAAAAGAGAATTAGAATTAGGAGCTGCAACCATGACGAGTCTAATATATCTTTTTGATAAATATGGAGTAAAATGATATACCAAGTATATAAAGTACTTTTTTTTGTATTAGTTCTAGGACTGTTTGGTAACTGTACTTCAAAAACGATTACAAAAGTAGATAAGACCAAAAAAATATTAGAAAACGGGAAGCATCTGGTTGTAGAGAAAATAAATAAAAATACAAGTTATAAAGGCGTTTTGACCAAGCATATCTATAATTCTACACATCAATACACCTATAGTTTTACTGTAGATAGAGGAGATGTTAATTGGGATGAAGGAGCAGGAGAACCAAAACATATTCTTTTTTGTAATAAAGAGGTGTATGTGCATTATCTCAAAGAAAAATATACCTCTATTACCCATAAAGATACACTAGGTAACCAAGTTTTGGATAGTAGTTATTTTAAGGTAGAAGAGGCGTTTGAACTCTATGTCGATAAACGTTATTTCTTTAATTTTTTTGGAGATGAATATTGGGTAGAAGTCACCCCAGAAACATATGAACAAAAAAAGGAAACATGTAATGAATATGATATCCCTAATGATAATGAGCTTACAGTAGATAAATAGCTAATTCTACTAGTCGTGTCGATGATATTGTATAGAATATATAAGTCTTAGAATAAGTTTAGATATCTATAGAAGATAACCTCGATTTCTTCTTTAGAAAAAATTTAAATAATCATAGGTAACGTTAAAAATACGATAAGAATAATTTGAATTCTTAGAGTTCTGATACCTTTGCATTCTCAAAATTGTAAAATGCTACAACAATACACCAAAGAATTTAGATATAATTTAAAATTGGCAGCACCAGTAATGCTGGGTATGCTTGGGCATACTTTTGTAGGTTTGGTTGATAATATAATGGTGGGACAATTAGGAACCACAGAATTGGCAGCAGTATCTCTAGGGAACAGTTTTATGTTTATTGCTATGTCTTTGGGAATTGGTTTTTCTACTGCAATTACTCCATTGGTAGCAGAAGCAGATGGTAACAATAATTTTGATACTGGTAAATCTGCATTCAAACATGGTTTGGTTTTGTGTACTACTCTAGGTACTATATTATTTTTACTGATTTTGTTGGCAAAACCATTGATGTATTCAATGAAACAGTCAGCACAAGTTGTAGAGCTTGCGATACCTTATTTAGATCTAGTAGCATTTTCTTTAATTCCGTTAATAGTTTTTCAAGCATTAAAACAATTTTCTGATGGATTATCAATGACCAAAATACCTATGTATGCAACATTGATAGCCAATTTGGTAAACATAATTTTAAATTATTTATTGATTTTTGGAAAGTTTGGATTTCCAAAAATGGGAATTGTAGGAGCAGCGGTAGGTACATTAGTGTCGCGATTTGTAATGGTTATTTTTTTATGGATTTTCTTAAGAGATAAAGAGAAATCAAAACCGTATGTTACACAGATCAAAATTTTTGTTTTAGAAAGTAAAATGATGCGTAAGGTTATAGCGTTAGGTTTTCCATCGGCATTACAAATGTTTTTTGAAGTAGCTATTTTTACTGCGGCTATTTGGTTGTCTGGAATTTTGGGAGAAAAACCGCAAGCAGCAAATCAAATCGCATTAAATCTTGCGTCTATGACTTTTATGGTAGCAATGGGATTAAATGTAGCTGCTATGGTAAGAGTAGGAAATCAAAAAGCGCTTGGGCATTTCAAAGATTTAAGAAGAATTGCGATTTCTATATTTTTATTAACTTTTTTGATAGAAGTTGTATTTGCTTTGATTTTTATTTTATTTAATGAGCCACTAGCACAAATTTATCTAGATATTAAAGAAGCAGAAAACCTTACAGACAATACAGAAACCATCGTGATTGCGGCCAAATTATTAGTAATTGCTGCCTTGTTTCAGATTTCTGATGGAATACAAGTAACAGTTTTGGGAGCATTAAGAGGATTACAAGATGTAAAAATACCAACGCTGATTACATTTATCGCTTACTGGGTTGTTGGATTTCCTATTAGTTATTATTTAGGATTATATACAACATATAAAAGCTCAGGAATCTGGATAGGATTATTAGCAGGTCTTTCAGCCTCTGCAGTATTGTTATATGCTAGATTTAATATATTAACCAAGAAGTTGATTCACAAAAAATAACGCGTTATTTCTGCTGTTTATAGGTATATGTCAGCATGTTTTTATAGAAATTTTAAATAAAAAAAGGATGATGAAATACCTTTTTTATACTTAATACGTTTATTTGGTATTAACGAATAATTAACTATCTTTCCAAAAAAACAGAATACAAAAGATGAGAGTCCCAAATTCTAAATTTTGTCTGCTGCTTGCTATCTTCACTCTATTGATTGCTCAAAGTAGTACAGGCCAAAACTTTACTCATAGTAAAACCCAGAACCTTATTCCTAATCCCAGTTTTGAAACTACCAATGTAGCTATTTCTAGAATGGCAATGGAGATGCAGAATTTTGGAATTATTAAAGATTGGAAATCAGCAATCAATTCGCCAGATGCTTATCACCCAAGATTAGAAGAGATTAGATTTATTCATAAATCTCCTAATTTTTTAAAACAATTTGGTGAGCAGGAACCTAGAACAGGAGAAGGAAAAGTAGGGATGTATATTGCAGGAGGGCCTTATAAAGAAGGAGTAACTGCCAAACTAAAAAAACCTTTATCAAAAGGAAAATATTATTATTTTCACATGTATGTCTCCTTAGGAGAAGGGATCTCAAATTCATGTACTTCGTCTATAGGTTCTTATTTTACAGCAAGAGTCCCAAAAATTACTACAACCTCAAAATACCCTTTACATGTACAATCATCAAAAATGGTATGTAATACAAAAGGGTGGTCCAAGGTTTGTGGAGTGTATAGAGCAAAAGGAACTGAAAAATATATTTCATTAGGATATTTTGCTGATAGCCCTAAAGGGAAATCTGTAAAAGGAGGTAGTTTTGATACAGCGTACTATTTTATCGATGATGTATTGCTAATGGAAATGAGGGATACCAAAAATCTAACTTCTGGACAAGTATGTGATATGGCACTTGATTTTTCTCCTATAGAATTTTTGGTAGGTGAAAGCGAAGCATATAAAGAAATCAAGAAAGCATTAGATTCTTATATACAATATGTAAGTATATTCAAAGTGAAATCTGTAAAGATTATTGGGCATGCAGACGATGCAGGTTCGTCTTTTGAAAATGAAATTATGTCTGGAATGAGAGCCAGTAATGTGAAAAAGTATTTTATAGAAAAAGGAATAGATGAATCTATAATAGAAGTCATTGCTGCAGGAAATACAAGCCCTATAGTTGATAAAGATCCAAATCTTGATCCAGAATCAAATAATAGAGTAGAAATTAAAATTGAATAGTAATTACATAATAATTTTCTGGATTCCCCAAAAAAAGTACCTTTGAGGTTTTGTAATTTTAAGTATTCATTATGGACTTCCCAAAATTTTTATTAGGTGATAATACAGATTATCCAGACGCCATCTTCGTAATTCATACCGAGTTTCCAAGATTTATAATTAATCTGCAAAATGATGAAGTTGAATGGCTAGAAGAGTTTGATAAAGATGATGAGAAAGAATTATTGAGTGAGGCAGAAAATTTGTTTATAGAAGCCAATAATTTTTATGATCGTGAGATAGAACGATATGGTGAATAAAAAACAAATAAATACGCTATAATGGAAGACCTTATACAACTAGATAAAGACCTTTTTTTATATCTCAATAACCTTGGATCTCCTATGTGGGATGGGTTTTGGTTATTTATGACTGAAAAATTCTATCAAATTCCTTTGTACCTAATACTTCTTGTTTTTTTCTATAAATATTTTGGAATTAGAGGTACGATCATCACTTTGGTAGTTGTTGCATTATTAATCGCAGTAGCTGATCAAACGGCAAATTTGTTTAAAAATGTATTGGTTATGAGACCACGACCATGTGGAGCAGCTGGGGTGTCAGAATTTACACGTATAATAGCAGAAAGATGTGGAAGACATGGGTATTTTTCTGGGCATGCAGCAAATTCTATGGCATTGGCTTTCTTTGCAGGATTAACTTTACGTAAATATCTAAAATATATATTCCCATTTATGGTAGTATGGGCTATTGTTGTAAGTTATAGTAGAATCTATTTAGGAGTTCATTACCCTGGTGATGTAGTTACAGGAATGGTTTTTGGAATTTTGTTTGGAACCTTAGCATATAAACTACATACATTTTTAATCCAAAAATATGGTGATACTGGTGCTGCTAGGTAAAAAGTTTAAAACCTTTTCTTTTTCCTTTTTTTACCAAAAATCCTTTTGAAAAAACTATCTCTTTTTTCTGGTTTGCATGACAGATCTTTCATGATTTCTGGCGGGGTTTCCTCAAATTTACTTTTGGTAATAGGATCAAAATATGGGTCTTGATTCATTTTTTGATACAATTTTGCAAAAATAGGTAATGCGGTATTGGCTCCTTGGCCCAAAGCAGTAGTTTTAAAACCTATATTGTTATCATTGCCTACCCAAGTAACAATAATTAGATTTGGAGTAATGGCAACAAACCACCCATCTTTATTGTCTTGTGTTGTTCCTGTTTTACCCGCAATATCATTATCAAGGTTGTAATAAGTTTTGAGTCTGGTTGCGGTACCTTGTTTTACTGTTGATTTCATCATCTGTAATAAGACCAATCTTGTATACTCGCTATACGCAACAGTATCTGCTATTTTAGGAGTAAAAGAAGCAATGGTATGCCCGTTTTTATCCTCGATACGAGAAATGTAAAAAGGAACTGTATTTTTTCCTTGGTTTATATAACTGGAATATGCTCCCGCAAGCTCTTTAAGTTTGATAACATCTGTACCCAAGGCCATTGCAGGGTTTTGAGATAAAGCAGTTGTAATACCAAGTTTTTTTACTTGATCAATAACATTGGGTATGCCTACTTTGTTTAATACTTTTACCGCTATAGTATTTACAGAATTACTTAGTGCTTTTTCTAAGGTAAAATTAAGATGCGGGTCATTTTCTATAGAAGCATTTTTTGGTGTCCAGTTTTCTAAATTTGTATATGTAATTTCTTTTGTAGAGAAATAAGAACAGGGTTTGATACCATTTTCTATAGCAGTGGTATATACAAAAGGTTTAAAAGTTGACCCTACTTGCCGTTCACTTTGTGAGACATGATCATATTTGAAATAACGGTAATCAATTCCGCCAAGGTATGCCCTTACAGCACCTGTTGTTGGCTCTATAGCAATCATACCCGTATTAAGAAATTTTAAATAGTGTTGTAGACTATCTAAAGAAGATGCTTTTTTAGTAATATTACCATCCCACTCAAATAATTCAATATCTTTTTTTACAGAAAGGGAATCCTTAATTTGATTTTCGGTAAGTCCTTGCTCTTTATAGGTAGTATAGGCGGTAAGGTTTTTTACTGCATTTTTGATAAGATCAGGATTGTTTTTCCAAGGAGCATCACTACCATATGATTTTTCATAATCATACTGTAAAGTTTTCATATGCTCTTTCATAGCATTTTCTGCCAAAAATTGCATTTTATAATCTAAAGTAGTGTGTATAATTAATCCATCATTATAAATATCATATGCGCTACCATCAGGTTTTTTACGATGTTCTAAAGCCTTGGTTAATTCTTTTTTCACCTCTTCTCTGTAATAAGGAGCTAGGCCAAGGTCATGATTAAAATATTGATAATCCAAAACGATAGGTTGGTTCATTGCTCTGTTGGATCGATTGGCGCTTATATAATTGTATTTTACCATCTGTTGTAATACAACATCTCTTCTGAGTTGACTTCTTTCAGGAAAGAGTCTAGGATTAAAACTATGATTAGCTTTTAGTGATCCAATAAGTGTAGCAGATTCAGATAAAGTGAGTTGAGAAGTAGATTTATTAAAGAATTTTTGAGAAGCACTTTCAATTCCATACGTATTATCAGGAAAAGGGACTGTGTTAAAATATAGGGTGATAATTTCACTTTTAGAATAAATATTCTCAATTCTTTTGGCAATGAATGCTTCTTTAATTTTATTAACTACGGTACTAAGTATTGGATGTTTTTTTCTTCCGAAAAGATTTTTTGCTAATTGTAAAGTTATTGTGCTTCCGCCTCCAGAGGATTTATTGCCGAGTAATATAGTTTTAAAAAACACACGTAATAGGCTTGTATTGTCTACTCCAGTATGCCCATAGAAGCGTACATCTTCTGTTGCAATAAGGGCGTCTATAAGATGTTGTGGTAGGTCGTTATACGTTATTGGTTGCCTATCATAGATGTAATATTTACCAATAAGGTGATTGTCCTTGTCAAGTATTTGAGTGGCTTCTGCCTGTTTCAAAGAGCTTAACTGTTCTTTGTTGGGTAATTCCCCCCATAATCCAAAATAGATACTTGCGTAAAAGCATAATGCCAAAAAAGCGATTCCACATGATAGATATAAGAACTTTTTGGTCCATTTTTTTTGTAAAACTGTCTTTACCATATAGTAGTATACCGACATAACATAACGTCGAAAATAACATATTATTAGAGGTTACTAATTTCTTATGTTTTTTCTATAATACCATATAAATAATGCAATCATTATCACCATTAATAAAGAAAAGGGCAAGGAGGTAATAATAAGTAACTTTTGCATAGCGATTAATACATTGATATCTGTTTTTACATTTCCTAAGAGAAGAATGCCAATACATAGGATAGTGAGTATACTACTCCATAAAAGGCGGTGTTTTTTTGATGGTTCTTGTTTACCATTATCTGTAAACATACTCAATACAAAAATTGCAGAATCTAGAGAGGTTACCAAAAAACTCATTAATAATAAAAGGGTGAGTATATTGATGAAACCTTGCAAAGGATAGTGCTCAAAAAAGACAAAAATAGAACTAAACAGATTGTCAAATTGTCCTTGATACGTTCCAAAATCCTCAATAATATCAAAAGCAGAATGCCCAAAAGTGGTAAACCAAAAAAATGTTCCCAAACTCGGTATAAGAAGTACTCCTAAAATAACTTCTCTCATGGTACGGCCTTTGGAGATACGTGCAATAAAAATTCCTGTAAAAGGAGCCCATGCCAACCAAAAAGCCCAATAATAATAGGTCCAGTCTGTAAGAAATTTTTCTCCTGGATCATATTGGCCATAAGCTAGGCTAAGAGGAATAAAATCAATTATATAATGATACAAGGCAATAAAAAAATGATTGATGATTGATACAATATCACTTTGTATAAAGACAAAAAACAATAAGCCTAGTGTAATATAGATATTCCAGGTTGAGATGATTTTAATTCCTTTGTTGACTCCTCTAAAAGCAGAGATAAATGCTAATACTGAGATAATGACCAGTATAAGAATAGTGGTATTGAGGCCAAAATCTTTCGCAAAAATATGATTTAATCCACCTTGTATTTGAGTAGTCCCTAGCCCAATAGCGGCTACCAAACCAAATACTGTGGTAAGAATTGCTAGAACATCAATACTTCCAAAAATAATATTTCTAGATCTGTTTGAAGTAGTCAGTTGTTGAATAGGTAAAAATGCACTACTAGATAATACCTTTTGAGATTTTACAAATAGATAGTATCCTATAATAATAGCAAATACAGCATAGAATGCCCAAGCAGTAAATCCCCATTGATAAAAAGTGTATTCTAATGCAATAATCTTGGGGTTAGTTTCTGTGTTAATAGGAGGGTTATGTGCCATAAAAACAGGTTCTTGCACAGCGCGTAATAAGATCCCTGCACCCATACCAGCACTATATAGCATAGATATCCAAGCCAATCTGGAAAATTGAGGTTGGTCTGAAGGTTTTCCTAATCGTCTTTTTCCCCAAGGTGAAAAAGCTAAAATAATAAGTAATAAAACACAAAGTAGTCCTAGCCATAGGTAGAATCTGCCAAATCGCTCACGAATATAAATAGAGAAAACCTCTATTACATTGTAAGTTTCGAGAGTATAGAAATATAAAAAAAAGAAAAGAAGATTAATATGCCCAAAGATATGTATAACAGGCTGTTTTTCATAAGTATAAGTTTGGTGTATTATTGTCTATTTGTGTTTGTAATAATAGAATACCATTATAAATGTCCTGAAAAGTTTTGACATTACTTGGTTTTAGTGTGAAAATTATGATTTTTAACAAGTAAAATTCCAAAAAAATAATTGGTTTTTTTGAATGATATTTCTGAAAGTTTCATTTTTTTTATTTAGACTTGTAATAAGAAATCATATAGCATAAGTATAGGTGTGCGGTCAGTTCAAATTGCTAGAAGTAAGTTTTAAATAAGACACTACAAAGTTTATAATAGAGGACACTATTATTTTAAGATATAAAACTAATTCTTAAACCTACTAACTATGAAAAGAATGATTGTTGATTACAAGAAACTTAATAAAAATATTTTAAATCTTTTGGTAGATAAATTTCCTGATGGATATAGTGATAGGGATATTATTTTATTCAAAAATCAGTATAATGAGGCTATCGAAGCTGTTGAGGTAAGAACAGAGGATACAATTTATTTGGTAAAAATAAGTAAACGATTGGCAGATACGATGCAGAGTTTTGAAGAAGATGAAAACGACACAAAAATAAGTGCTATTCCCAAAGAAATGAGTAAAGATGAAATCGGTGATATAAGCGATAAATAATGCTTTATTGGTAAGCTGTGTTATATTGTTATAATTTTATGATAGCTACTTTTGTAGCTATGATCTTCAATTGCCTCATAGGTTGAAATCTGCATAAAATATTGTTGTAGGTGATTTTTTGATATTGTTTTCTTTTTGTAATAACATCAAATTTTTATAAGTTTAAAACTTAAAAGTAAGTATAGATTAAAAAATACACTTGATCAGCATATTTTTTAATCTACAATTATTTGAACGTGATTTCCTGCAATTATCTATAAAAACCTTAATGAGAATTCAAAAAATAGTTTCTGTATTGTTTTTATCACTATTAATTTCATCTTTTATACCATCAAAAGATGCGAGCCAACATGTTGATGAAACAGAGGATATTACTCAGGTTTGGAAAAAGTTTTTGAATATTATTGCCAGACAAGATAAAAGTGGGTTTAAAACTCTTTCTAATCAATCGATACGCTGTTATTTGTGTTTAGAAAATACAATCATAGAACAAGAAGAATTGGATAAAAAAAGGGAAACAGACCCTGAATGGTATACTACTCTTTATACAAAAGATATCTATATTTCGATAGATGATTTTATAAAAAATGACTATGATTTAATTTTTAATACAGTATTTGTACAAATATTAAAAGAAAGGAAAACAATTTTTTATAAAAGAGAAATAGAAGAGGTAGCCCATTATGAAGTTTTGGTGACTACAACAGAACCTACACTTTATCATGAAGGAGGACAACATAGTTTTCAGTTTAAGAAAATAAAAGGAGAATGGAAATTTAACGAAATAGGAACTATTCCTTAAAAAGAAAAGACTAAAGAGTAGTGATTTACCCTTGATTGACACATAAAAGAAAAACTATCCAAATAATTATATAGTAGATTATATCAATATGAGAAATAAGACTTTAGTATGTATAATGAGTAATTATGTAAACAATCGGGTAATGAATATAGAGAAAAATAACCTAGATACCTGATACAAAATATACATGAAGCAAACGAGATACTATCTATTTCTGTTATTTATTGGAGTACAATTACGAGGACAAACATCAACTGTAAAAAACAAGAAGTCACTTTTTATAACCCCCGAAGTTCTTATAGGGAAAACAATGGAAGCAAATACTGATTTTCCTAAAACTAAATTGCAAACCTCTTTTTTTGTTAGCATGGGGATGCATAGTATGGGGTCTGATCAGCAATGGGCTGTTGAGTTGGGATATCCAAAGACAGGAGTTTCACTAGGTGTTACTAATTTTGGAAATACAAAAAAAATAGGATTTGCATATACTATTATGCCTTTTGTAGAAGTAGATTTGTTTAAAAAGTATTCAGAAAGATGGAATTTTAACATTGCAATGGGGGTATCGTACTTAGATACAAAATATGACGCTGATACAAATCCATTTAACAGAGCTATTACTACAGATGTTAATTGGTCTTTTAGATCATTTTTATATTACGATATTGTAAAGAGACAGAAGATGGATTGGCGCATAGGATTAGGATATACTCATTTTTCTAATGGCCATACAAGATTACCTAACCAAGGACTTAATTCGTTTTTGCTCAGTTTATCTTCACAGATAGGAAATAATCCTCAGTATATTAATGATGAGAATGCGAAACAAAATGTAACAAAAAAGAAATCTTCAGAGTACTATTTTTCTTTCAGAACTGGAATTGGCCAAAATGTACTTTCTCGAATTTTTAATGATAAAAAAGAAGTGTATTCTACAGCACTATCTATGGGTAAAATTATTAATAGAACTTATAAATTTGGAGTAGGAGGGTATTATCGGTTTTATGAGCATTATTATGATCATATAAATGATAATAAAGAACTTATAAGTGAGCAAGTACCACGTTTTAGAAAACATCCTTATCGGTATGCTACCAATTTTGGGGTTTTTGTAACTAGTGAATTGTTACTGGGGCATGTAGGAATAGAATTTGATTTTGGGTTCAATATTTATAAACCTTTTTATAAAATAGATTGGCAATTAAGTCAAGGAGAGTTTTATAATGATAAATATACCAAGTTAGGAGAGTTAGATTGGTATTATAAAGTAAAACGTACTATATCTAGTAGATTAGGAATAAAGTATTATTTGTTTAATACGTATAAATCTCCTGTAAACAATTTTTTTCTGGCTGCACATATTAATGCAAACCTTGGGCAAGCTGATTTCTCTGAGCTAGGATTAGGGTATGTATACCGTTTTCATTAGAAGTAATACTAATTTTGAATTGAAACGACTGTGATCTGAATTTTATTTTGAAGTATGGAGTGAAAAGAAATAATTTTAGGAGGTAATTTCAATTGAGAGTTGGTAGAAATTACCAATTTGTTACTCTGTATATAAAGTGAATTTAGCTTTTAGTCGCATTAGAATGACACACTACACAGCGATTTTATTTTGAGAGTTATTTTTTACTTATATCCAATAGATATCTAGCAGCGGCAAAAGGAGTTATTTTATGTTGTTGTACAGCTGTTGTTTGAGTATCTAAAACGGCTTTAACTTTTGGATGATTATAAAAAGAAGTTTTCAATTGTTCTTCTATAGTTTGTAATAGCCAAAATTTGTTTTGTTGGATTCTATTTTCTTCAAAAAAACTATTTTTGGCAGTAATATCAAGGTATTTTAGAATCATTATCCAGATATCTGCGATACCAGTACCTTCTATAGCGCTACATGTAAGTACTTCTGGAGACCAACTACTTTGAGCAAGTGGATAAAGGTGTAATGCTTTTCTAAATTGATTTTTGGCTTTTCTAGCAGGAATTAGGTTATCTCCATCTGCTTTGTTGATAACAAGAGCATCTGCCATCTCTATAATTCCTCTTTTTATTCCCTGTAGTTCATCACCTGCGCCAGCAAGTTTTAGTAATAGAAAAAAATCTACCATGCTATGTACAGCGGTTTCACTTTGTCCTACGCCAACAGTTTCAATAATAATTACATCATATCCAGCAGCTTCACATAGAATAATAGATTCTCTGGTTTTTTGGGCAACACCTCCCAAAGATTTTCCAGAAGGAGAAGGGCGTATAAATGCATTAGGGGATTGCACAAGTGATTCCATTCTGGTTTTATCACCCAGTATACTTCCATGTGAGATAGAACTACTAGGATCTACTGCCAAAACAGCAACTTTTTTTCCTTTCTTTAGTAATAAGTTCCCCAAAGCTTCTATAAATGTACTTTTACCTACCCCAGGAACTCCGGTTATACCTATTCTTACAGAGTTATTAGCATGAGGAAGGCACATTTCTATAAGTTGTTGCCCCTTTTGTAGATGACTCTTTTTTGTACTTTCTATCAATGTAATCCCTTTGCTTAACGCTGCTGTATCATTGGTAACAATCGATTTAAAAATTGAATCAACTAAAATTTCTTTTTGCTGTAGTTTTTTAAACCTGTTAATAGACAGATTACTAGTACTAGAAGGTACTTTTGATAAAGGGGTAGTATTTTTGGCAGAATTACTAGACACTGAATAGATAGATTTATGACAAAGTTATGCATTCCTTTTTGTAAACTCATATATTCGATATAAAGGTTTACAGATCTACTAGAAGTTAACTTTTGATAGGAACGGCAATAACGGTTCTATCCCAAGCAATATACATAGTTGTAAATTCATTCATATCTTCAAAATATATAGAAAATTGTTCTACTATATTGAGTAATGGGTGCGCGGGCACTTCGACAGTAAGTACATCAAATTCAGCTTCTCGTTTTGCCGTACCATTCATATGTACTCCCCAATCATATTTTTTACTATTGAAAATAACTTTCCATGATTTTGGATTTGGGATGGTCCATAAAGTATAAGTTCCTGATTTTAGGATAGTGCCATCAACCTGTATATCTTTATTAGTAGTAAAAGTAGTTGCTTCATTAGCCCCAGTTCTCCACACTTGATCAAACGGAACAAGATCGCCAAAAATTACTCTACCTTTTTTATAAGGACGGTTATAAAAAACAGTGAAATCAGTTCCTTTTGCGGTATGAGTAATGGTCTCTTCTGGACTGTGTTTTTTAGTATTTTGTTTTAGAAAATACATCCCTGCAAATCCAATTATCACTAACCCTAATACAATAAATGCAGTTTGTTTTAGAAGTTTTGTCATGATTTCTTTTTAATCTTAAATATAACATTTTTAAAGGTAAAATTTACATATTCTATAGATAGAATTGTATATAGGACACAATAATATTTTTCCCTTTATGGCAGGTTTATTAAGTATAACTCTACCTTATGACTCTTTGATACTATTAATGTTTAAAAAACTGGAGACCCTATAGGAGAGATCTTTACTTTGTATGGCTAACAGTTTGGGATGACTTAAATTATTAAATAAACGTAAATTTTATACTTAATTTTGCAACACAGAATATGTGTTTCCGTCTATATAAATGAATACCATTGAAAAGACGATTTTTTTGAAAAATAATCACTAACCAAAAGTTAAGAAAGTTTGTTACAAAGCGAGCTAATAGAACAATGTAGGACTAATGATCGTAGAGCGCAAATGAAACTCTATAATAAATACTGTGATGGTATGTATTATGTAGCGTTGCGGTTTCTTAAAGATCCATTCGAGGCAGAGGAAGCTATGCAAGAGTCTTTTATCAAAGCATTTACAAGGCTTCATCAGTTTACAGGGGATGTTACTTTTGGTGCTTGGCTGAAACGAATTGTAATTAATAAAAGCATAGATATGCTAAAAGCCAAAAAAATGAATATGGTAGCAATTAATGAGCAGATTATGTCAACAGTAGAGGAGCAGAATGACTGGTCTGTGTCTGACTCTGTTACTGTAGATGAGGTGAAAAAAGCAATTGAAACATTACCAGAAAAATATAAATATGCAGTCATGCTGTTTTTGATAGAAGGGTATGACCATAATGAAATTAGTGAAATATTAGATATAACACCCGTTTCTTCAAGAACGTTAGTACATAGAGGTAAAAAACAATTGCAAGAACAATTAAAACATTTGAGAGATGGCACAGGATATTAGAGAGTTATTAAAAAAGGATAAACATATCCCTTCTGAGCGCATACAAGAAGGACATGAACAACGTTTTTTGTCTAGATTAGAAAAAGAGTTGCCTAAAAAGACAAGAAAGTTTACATATCATTGGCTTAATATGGCTGCTAGTATTGTTGTTATATTCTCTGTGTCATTATTAACATATAATCAGTTAAGTATAAATAATACTGAAGGAACTGAGGTAGTAAATGTTGATAACGAATCAGTAAAAAATTCGTCAATTATATTAACAAAACAGACTTCGCCTTTGGCAGAAATATCTCCAGAATATGAAGAAGTCGAAAATAGTATACTTACCAGTATCAAATTTCAATTATCTCAGATAACAATAGATGATTCTAATAGAGAGCTTGTAGAAAGTTTTATGACACGATTAAACAATCTGGATAAAGAATACCAACAACTCAATAAAGAATTGATAGAGGTAGGCCCTAATGTACAGAGTGTAGAAGCAATGATGGAGAATTTAACGATACGATTATCCCTTTTGAATAGATTAAAAGATAAACTAAAAGAATTAGAGCGAATTGAAAACCAAAATTACAATGAGATACAAGCTTAATATTGTTACAATTGGGGTGCTGTGCTGTACAGGATTGTTTGCGCAAGACAGACAAGACAAGTTGAGCAAAAAACTTGTAGTTGATAATGATGTCACTGTAAATCTTAATACTAGTCATACTAATATTGTTTTTGAAACATGGAATAAAAATACAATAGTAGTAGAGGCATACTTAGAAGGAGATCTTTCTGATGAAAATAGTAAACGAATACTAGATAGTTGGCAAGTAAGTGTATTAGGAGATGATCAACAAGTTACAATTAATTCTACAGCAGGTAATTTATGGAGTAGGAGTGTGACGACTTCTAGTAATACTAGAGCGAATAGAAATCTGCAAGAATTGAGAATGCTGGAACCAATGATTACCAGTATGCTAGAGCCTATTATGAAAAATATGGCTAAAAACCCTATGCCAAATGCTCTTTCTGAAAATCAATCTAATGTTACTTATAAGGATAAAAGAGTTAATAAAAGTAATGAAAAGTATATCGCACAATGGGAAAACCAGATACGTGAAAAATTTAAAGACGATATAAGTAAAGAAAAACAAAAATGGGCTAAGCAGTTTGCAAAAGAATCAAATGTTCCATCAGGTCAAGTAGAAATACGTTTAGAAACATGGAGTAAACAATATGGCCAACAAATGGACGCTTGGGCATCACAATTAATACAGGATATAGGAGAACAGCAACCAAGAACGGCTAATATTACTGTATATAGGTATAGCAATAGTAAAGCAACTACAAATAGTAGTAGTAAGATAATAAAAGTATATATGCCAAAACAGGCTAAATTAAAGCTTAATATTCGTCATGGAGATGTGCAATTAGCAGAGAAGACTAATAATTTAAAAGCATCTCTGTCTCATACCAAACTTATGGGCAATGTTATAGATGGTAAACAAACTTTTATTAAGGCTGCTTATTCTCCTGTTTTTATTAAACAATGGAATGACGGAAGGTTGATTTTGAATTATGTTAAGAACTGTAGGATACAAAAAGCTAAAAACCTCCTTGCTAATACAGATTCTAGTAATATTTATATTCAACAACTAGGTGAGAATGGAGCAATATCAGGAAGCTTTGGAGTGATTACTATAGCCAGTCTTGGAGAATCATTCTCTACTCTTGATTTAGCAGTTCAGAATAGCGATTTAAAGTTCATGTTACCTAAATCGGCTTTAAATCTATCTTATAATGGAACACAAAGTATAATTTCTTTACCTAAAACATTAGAAATAAATACAAGAAATAATTTTGGAAATGTTTTTATAAATGGTTTTCAGAAAACTCGTAGTACAGATAAAATGATTACAATTAATGCAAAATATAGCAAGGTTGTTGTACTAGGTAATAAATAATTTTTTTCATAGTAATGTAGTGTTAATTGTAAAAAAGCTCTATCAGCAAGGTTGATAGGGCTTTTTTAAATAAGAAAGATTTTTCACAGTATATGACAAAAATATAATTACTTGATTATCAGTAAAATATGCATGGTTTTATTAAGATAAAGCATTGATTTTCAATATATTAAATAAATAATTCGACCTATTTATCTAATGGAGAAAACCAATGCTGTTACTAAAATAGTGAATTAACTTCTGTTCTCAACACTCATTTTCAAGGAAAAATAAATCTAGCTCACATAAAGCTAATAGCACTTTTTATTAGTAGCTTATGTAAAGTACAATCTGTAACCTTTGATAAATTGGCAAATGCTTTTGACACTACAGCTAACACTAGTTCTTCTTTAAGACGTATTCAACGTTTTATCGCTGAGTATACTTTGGAAGCTGATTTGATTGCCAAATTGGTGTTTAACTTATTACCCAAACAAGATAAAGTAAAATTATCCTGAATTATGCAATAGGATTTTAAATATTGACAATATGGTTGATTCTTACTAGCTTTATGCTGTATTTTAAATTTC
>NZ_PGUB01000045.1:0-39033 GCF_002924285.1 Aquimarina sp. I32.4
AGGGGTAAGTCAAGAGTTTACTCATGTTGCTACACCAGAGGAAAATGCACATGTAGAAGCTTATCATGGAATACTTAAAAAAGAAGTCTTTCAACGATTTGAGTATAGAACATTTGGAGAGATTCAACAAATACTAAAAAGATATGTGGTTTTCTATAACAACGTAAGGCATCATGGACTATTGGGAAGAATAACTCCTATGGAAAAATGGAACAAAGACAAACACTTAATTTTAATGAAAAATAGAGTAGCATAATTAATAATCCAAATTTAAAAGATTACTCTTGTTTTATAGGGGGCAAAACAACAGCTAGCCAAAATAACTCAGAAAAACATTCAATTATTTGATCATCATGATGAAAAATCAAATACTTGTCATTTGGATTCATCTAAAAAAGAAGAATTCAAGAAAGGTGCCCTTAGCACGTTTATGAAAATCAATACTGATTTTATAAATTTTATAATTCACGGAGATGTAACCACTAAATATTCACAAGATACTTCACTGGTCACAATTTTAGAAAAAGAGTTTCCTGTTGAATATTTTGGTAATAGAGATGTGCAATATATGATATGCTTTTTGATTTATTTAGATTTAAAAACATACGGAGAAGAAGAAAAAGAATCAGAATTCATAAGAGCTAACGAAGCTATTGAATACTATAAGAATGATCAAAAAAAGCAAAATAATAAAGATGAGAAACCCGAGAAAAAGAATGATGCAACTCATATAGAAATTATTGAACTCTCTGATAAAGACGCTAAGGAGTATGAAAAAAATGGAGGAGTGATAGAGGAAACTATTTCTGAGTCTGATGATAATAGATAAAATGAATAAAAACGAGCTATTATTAGTAAACCAATTATTTTAGAACCTTATGGAGTCTAGTACTTTTAAAGGGTGTCTATACTATGCAATACTATTGGCTACTTTTTTGTTTGGAGGGTATATGATCTATATAGGAGGAGGTAAAATTACAAAAGGAATAGACTATGAGTTAAATGGTGAAGTTGCAAAAGGTACTATAACAGGTTATAGTGAAGAATGGGATAGAGAAAAGAATGAAACGTATTACACCCCTATCATCGAGTATACAGTATTAGAAACTAGTTATAAACTAGAGTCAACAGTTTCTAGTAACTCTAAGTCTTTTTTCAAGACGAGAAGAATCCTATATAAAATAGATAATCCAAAAAATGCTATAGAAGGCGGTTTTTTTATAATGTGGATATTTCCTATTCTTACAGTATTTCTAGGCTTAGTTTGTGTTGGTGCTGGATATGCTATTATAAAAACAACAAAAGCTTAAAAAAAGAACAAGATGATATGCGTCATTTAATGGTTAATTTGGTATGATAACCCGTTGTAAAATGTATTTTTGATACATCATAATTAGATATTTAAACCCATATAGATGAAATACAAAGTACTCATTTTTATAGCCGTTTTAATTTTACTATTTCTAGGAATCAAGATGGTAAAAAAGATCAACTTTAATACAGAATATGAAGTTGGGCAAGTGATAGATAGCCTTCATCATGTAAAAGTGTATTACAATGGGGGAGTATCACATACTGATGGTAGAAACCTTGCGCCAGATGGCTATAATTTAGGAATTAAGTATCAATGTGTAGAATTTATAAAAAGGTACTATTATGAGCATTTAAATCATAAGATGCCTGATACCTATGGTAATGCAAAGGATTTTTTTGATGAAACACTACAGGATGGAGCGCTAAACAAACAAAGAAATTTATTGCAGTATCATAATGGGGCAGAGACAAAACCAAAAATTAATGATATCATAATTTTTAGCAGAAGTTTATGGAACCCTTATGGGCATGTAGCTATTGTAGCAGAAACAACGCAGGATAGTATCACGATAATTCAACAAAACCCTGGACCTTTTGGAGAAAGTAGAGAAAAATATAGAATAATTGATAAAGAAAAAAAATATTATATAGATAACGATCGTGTTTTAGGGTGGTTAACGTTAAACCCTAAGTAAAAGTATATCTTTTCTAGGTACTGAATTATAATACTATCTCATAAAGAGGATTAAATCGTTTTTAAATTCCAAAAGCTTATTTTACGCCTGGTAACAAAGCCCAATTTTTCATAAAGTTTGATTGCTCCAATATTTGATGTTACAACATGTAAATATGGAGTTTTACCTTCATCAAAAATTTGATTCGTAGTATACGTTATTAGTTGTTTAGCATAACCCTTTCCTGTATGATTAGGGCGAGTTACTACAGCACTGATCTCTGTAAACTCATTCATTTTCATTCTTTCTCCCGTTACAGCAATTAATTCATCATTTTTATAGATTCCGAAATATTTTCCTAAATCCGATGTTTTTTTATTAAAATAACCAGGCTGAACCAAATTTACCAGATCAAATAAGTCTGTTTTTTGTTTTTTAGATGTTAACTCAACAATTTGCTCGCGTATTTCTGTATCAATAGGTTTTTCAAGGAGCATTTGATTACAAATCAAATCTTTATATAATACTATTGGATTACTGAATAGTGGTTTTTCTCCAACGACATAAAAATCTTTAGTTAAGGATGAATATTCATAAATACCTTTTTCTGAACTATCACCGTTTCTAAAACCACCAAAAAGACAATACTCTGGATTGTAAAACTTACTACCATTATAATCTAGTGCTAGACTATGATGGGTTTCATTCAAAGAATTCCAAACAGGGTTGTCCAATTTATTTTCTTCCATTTTTATCATACAAAAAAATATAGTCAATATAAACCTATTAAAAAAAGGTATTTATGAATAATCAGGGTTAATTTAAGTCGATTTATAGAGTTATCTAAAAAAAAGAATAGAATTTATTTATGCCAGTTACACCTTGAATTTACGTAAAATAAAAAGTGTTTATTGATTATCAGGTTATTATGTGTTTTGGTTTTCTTGTAGTTGTTGAGAAAAATTTACAAATATTTACTTTTCAGGCGGATCATAATATTGCGACCTTCTTGCTCTGGCGTAACTTCTATAACAACAAAACCTTTTTTTGGAGTAGTTAAAGGAGTGGCTGATTGCTGTGGTTTTGATAATTTGGAAATCCAATAATACAATTTACCTTTTTCAACTCATGCGCTGCCACAAATTCCTTCTGACTCTAACCAGAATCCTTAAACTGATTTACTAACTTTTGTATCTGCGATGTATATCTTTTTTTGCCATAAAACTAATAATTGTTTGCCGCAAAGCTAACTCAGCTTATAAAGCTAAGAAAGATGTAATTGCTCGGAGCGATACGAACTTACAGCTAAACTAGAATTTTATTTCCTAGTATTGATTCTGAAATTGTATTAAAGTACTTTGATTATGTAAAAGAAAACCTTGTAGGGAATATAGTTGTTTAATAACAGGTAATTCTAAAAAAGAAAGATACTATCTCATAAAGTGTATAGAACCACCATTTATCTATGCGATTATATGATTTTTATTAGTTGATTATAAAATCTATTTGCATTTTAACTCTTGCTAGAATTTCTCTTACCCATAATTTTTTAGACATTTTTCCTTTTGCCTCAAATCCGATTGCATCAATGTTTTTTTCTTTAGTAATATATATAGCTCTTTCTAAATGAAACCTTTGAGAGATTAGAATAATTTTACCAATAATGATATTATCATTTAAGTTTATAATAGATTTCCAAGTTCGATTACCATTTTTATCCAACATCAAATTAGATTCATTTATTCCTTTTTGAATTAAATCAGATTTTATTAATTCAACCTCATTTTCCTTATATTTATTTAAGGTGTCAGCACTAATAATGATTTTCTTTATTTTCTTTTTTGTGTATAATTCGACTACAGATGTTATTCGATTTTTATAATAATTATTAACACTTCCATCAGATAAATATTTTGGTGTTCCAAGAAATAGAGCGTACTCAGATTTTGGGATATCATTACTATTATCAAAAATCAATTCATTAGAGGAATAAGAGACATACACATAGTTTATCCATAGCAGAAATAAACTAAGAAAGACAAGTAAAAGGAGCTTCCATTTATTTTTCCGTATTTTTTTCATTTCGAGTATTATATAATGTTTTAGTAAATTCAGCCTTGGCGTTGTCGATAAAGTCATTTTGCATGGTGATAATGAAAGCAAATTATTTAATCAATGGAGCTATAGGGTATTATGTTTATTTATCTAAAAATAAGGAGCTTATATCTTATATTGTTTTGATATTTTTTTTTCAGGAGTTTTACATATTAAATATAAAGAGATTAAGAAAACCCATTCCAAAGGTTTCATTAAAATGTATGTGATATTTGAACCTGTTTTAGAATTGATTTTTAGAGAAAGATTGTATCCATATTTATCATAATTAGTTCTAACGAAATTATGAAATTTTGGAGATAGATCTTGTATCATTTCTTCAAAAGCGTTGGCTATTTGTAATTGTCGATTTACAATTATTATTTTTGCATTTCTCTTTCCTAGGCGAATTGGTTTAACAATTTTAGGGCTTCCTTTAGCGGCAACTGTGCATAGATAATGTCCTTGATGGTCAAGAATTGGAGGGTGTGTTTTTTGAGAAAAAGCCCAAGTTGTTGTTTCTGTAAATACTTTAGAAATAGAATCTATATCTTGCCCAAATAGCGTTAGAATTATTGTTATAATAATAAAAAAAGGAATAAAAAGTATTAAAGCCCAAATAGATTCATCAAATCTATTTGCTAAAATGGTATTACAATAATTCAAAAAATTATTTTTATAGGTTTTGTTTTTGGCTATTATTTTTTCTTTTCGGATAATTTGGATTATAAGTAATAAAGCGATAATAAAGCTTAATAAAGGTGTAAATATAAAGAGGAATGTTCCTGCATTTTCTTTATAATGACCTAAGCTTTCTGTATTATGAGAGGTGATTTGTAAAAGAATGACTAAATTGATTACGATGCCTATAAATAAAAAAATAAGAGATAAAACAAGAATTAATGGGGGTAACTTTCTTCCTTTGACCCAGATCAATACTGCCGAAACATTAAAGCAAATAAAATAGAGAAGTAGTGTTATAATATGTTGTCCTCCAAAAGGTATGTAACATTCTGGATCTATTGGGTCTATTGCTGTATAGTATTGATTTGAGTGAGTTAAAAGTCCCAGCGCAAATAAAGCAAAAGATATTATGTAAATAATAAAAAGTATTATTTCTATAGCATTTATACTTCCTTTCTTTTTTTTTAATCCTATAATACATAAAAAAATGAAGATAAAAAATGAAATAATTAATAGTAAAAGTTCTCCCATGAATTTATTTTTTATTGACTGGCAATTGTTTATTTGTAATATTTATTTCCATAGATATCAATATATCCTTTTCTATTATTTTGATCTTTGAATTTGGCTAAATTGAATTCAAAAGAATTTATCTCTAAAAAATGAGTTGGTGTTATGTTATAATACCCGTATAATCCATTTCTCATTATTTTTATAGGGGATTCAGAAAATTCTACTGAATCAAAATATTGAATTCCAGATGTACCTTCTAAAACCCCGAAATATGTTCCATAATTTATGATTACATATTCTGACATTGGGGAATTTGCATTATATTCTAATTTACGTTCCTTATTTAAAAAATAAATATCTTTTACTTTTTGTTTTTTTACTGAATCAATAGCTGTGTAATTATTGAAATTGTAATTAGTGAAGCCAACTGCTTTTTTTAAAATATAATACTTTTCGGCTTCTTCTATTTTGAGGCCATAGGTTGTGATATTTCCACATACTTCATTATACTTTAGTTTTATGTCAGGAGGATTTTTAAGTTTATTTAATTCTATATCATAATATTCAATCTTGGTATTCTTGTTTAGTACTTGAAAGCCATTATTTATTCGGGAAATATGTTGAATACCTTGTAATAGAAGTTTTCCGTTTTCATCGCTAACTACTAGTCTTCTATGGGACACCTCATCAACTTTGTAATGCCTTCCTTGAATAAAAAGATTCCAAGAATATTTTACAGGAATTGTTTTGTAATATTCCTTTATTGTTTTAGTATTTATTTTTCTAGGCAGTTTAATGTTGCGCATAGAACCTTTTGAGTATACTTCCTCTTCATTCCAAAATAACTCGTTAATGTTTGAAATCATATCAATAGAAGAAGAACCAACCAATTTATTCTCTAATTCATCGTAAAGATGTATTTTTCCACCTGTATCTCCTAACTTTTCGAATGGAATTTTGATATTAAAGTATTTGTCTCTAGATGCATAAATACTGTATTGTCCGTCTGGACTATGACGCCTATA
The DNA here is from genome assembly GCF_002924285.1 of Aquimarina sp. I32.4. NCBI lineage: Bacteria > Pseudomonadati > Bacteroidota > Flavobacteriia > Flavobacteriales > Flavobacteriaceae > Aquimarina > Aquimarina sp. I32.4. The sequence continues at coordinate 6,305 of NZ_PGUB01000045.1, forward strand.
ATATTCTCCTTCTGTTATAGTACTTACCCAATAAATAATAATAAATATACAGATTAGTATTCCTAATATAATTTTATAGATAAGTTTCATTTTTAGTTTCCAACTAACGTCAAATGTTAAGTACTGATATTTAGGTGATTAATAAATTCAACGTTTTATACGTTTAATTTCAAATTTAATTATATTTTTTTAACGAGCCTCATTTTTCTTTTTTGACCCTAGAATAAATGTTTTAATACTGATTTATAGGCTCGCTTTTTTGAAACTAGATTGGATGTAGGCGAAGTTCTCGATGCGTTTTTCTTTCTTTTGATTTCATCCATTTGTAGAGCTTATAATTCAGATGTTTCTTAATGATCTTTACCGTAAAAGAAAATCAGCTATTTTTTATTTTGAAGTATAGGCGAAAAAGAGAATGTTATTGCGGTAAATTCAAAGTGTAAATGGTATTACATACGTAATAATAGAAAGAAATCCATGTACCAAGTATAAGCTTGGTGCATGGATTATCAATATGTGTATAATAAACCAAAAAGAGATTATCTGTTTTTTAGTTCATTGATAGTTTTTATAAAGTTTTGTTTGATTTCGTCATAGTTGTTATGGCGGTTATTATTCACGATCATTTTTCCGTTGGCAATGGTGCCATAATGCATACTAGAATCTGTGGTATATACAATCGATGATGACAGATTTTGTATAGAAGTAGTAGCTAATAGTGGAGAAGTGGTATGAAAAAGACATGCGTTTAATGGTTGTCCAATTGTAAAGAAATCTGCAACAAAATTATTCATAGCCTTTCTACCAGCAATTGTAGCCATTTGTATAGCATACATACCACTGTCTTTTTGTTGTTCAGAAAAATAAGTATTTCTTTTATGTGATATCAATCGTTGTCCGTAATCCAGAATTCGTAGCTCCTCTAGAGGATTCAACCCAACATGGCTATCAGTACCAATACTCCATTTACCACCTTGTTCCTGATATTTTCTTAAAGGAAATAACCCATCACCTAAATTACCCTCTGTACTAGGACAAATTACTACATTGGCTTTGCTATTAGCAATCCCGTTAATCTCAGAATCAGTTAAGTGAGTAGCATGTACCAAATGAAATCTATCATTGAGATCTACATGATCCAATAGCCATTCTACAGGTCTTTTGCCTAGGTATGTAATAGAATCTTCAATTTCTTTTAATTGCTCTGATACATGAATATGAAAAGGAATATCCTGCGGGCCTGATTTTGCTATTTCGGCAATATCAGTAGGTTCTACACCTCTCATAGAATGAATACCCATTCCAATATTAGCATGTTGATATTGTTTGCAAGCTTCTCTGCTAGATTCCAAAAGACTTACATAAGAATCAATAGTAGGAGAGATAAACCTTCTTTGTCTTTCTCCTGGAGCTTGCCCAAATCCTCCTTTTTGATAAAAGATAGGAACTAAGGTAATACCAATTCCTGCTGTTTTTGCAGCAGCAATCATACGACTTCCCATTTCAGAAAGATTTGAATATGGCGTTCCGTTTTTATCATGATGTACATAATGAAACTCGGCAACATTGGTATACCCATGACGCGCCATCTCTGCATATAACATCGTTGCAATAGCTTCCATTTGATCGGGATTCATAGATAATGCCAATTGATACATAGCTTCTCTCCACCCCCAAAAATCATCTGGATTTGCTCCTCCTTCATGTTTTTCTGCCAAGCCAGCCATTGCGTATTGAAACGCATGTGAATGTGCATTCTGAAACCCAGGAACGCCATAATATGTATTCCCTTTATTAGGTGTCTTTTGTGGGTCAAAAGAAAAGATATCTGTTATGATACCCTCGTCATTTACAGTGATTCCTGTATTTTCTTGCCAGCCGTTGTTTTGTAATATTGCTTTAAAATAATAGGTGCTCATGATATTGTATGCATCGTATCGATTAAACTCTTTATGGTATGTTGTAGTACTTTTTGTACTTTGTGTGCCCTGTCTTGATTATACGTTATTTCATTATCATCCATGTATAATATCTTATTCATTTCTAATTGCAGGGTGTGCACATTATTTGTTGGTTTTCCAAAATAACGAGTAATATGCCCTCCTTTGAAAGGGGTATTGTGGTGTATATCAAACTCGCCAGACTGTAGCCCTTGCAATGCAGTTGTAATCAATTGTGGGTGTGCTGTTTTTTGATCATTATTTCCTAGAATCATATCAGGAAACGGATCTTTTTGAATGGTACTTACTTTATGACGAATCGAGTGAGCATCCCAAAGTAATACATGATCAAATTGTTTTTTTCTTTCTTCGATCAAGGCTTCGATTTGCCTGTAATATGGCCAATAATAAGTATCTAAACGCCTTTTTATTTCCTCCTGATCTGGTTCGTGATCATCTGATTTATAGATTTTATTACCATAGAAATCAGTAATAGGAGTGTTGCTTGTGATAAGTCTATTATCATTGTATAAAGGGACACTCTCTGGATCCCTGTTGAGGTCAATTACCCACCTGCTTAGATTGGCTTTGATTACAGTGATACCTAATAAAGGAGCAAACTCATATAATCGGTCTACATACCAATCTGTATCATCAATATGTTTGCGCATTCTTTTTTTATAGTGCTTTTTTATTTCCTTAGGAAATTTAGTTCCTGAGTGGGGCACACTTATAATGATAGGAACAGCAGGAGCTTCTGCCTTTTTTATGTTGAATAAATCCATGTTATTTTTGATTTGCTATTTCAGCAATAACCAATATACTACCCGCTGTAAGGTGATTGTGTATGGTGGTTATAGAGGTTAAAGAATGTATAGCCAAGAGATCACCTTTATTGAGACTATATTTTTTATCTTGAATGTTTATTGTAGCATTTCCTGCATACACATATACAAATAACCAATCTGATTCGTCATTTGCATGATATTCAAATTGTTTATTTTGTGAGTAATCAAAAGCTTTTAACTCTCCTGTAGTAGTACCAGAAGTCATTAGATTAAAATCGGTACATTGCCCAAAAGAAGAGGTTTCCCATCCTCCTTCAAACTCATCTACATCATAGGGGCTAAGCTGTTTTGAATACCTGTTCTCATGCTTCAAAGTTATAGTACCATCTAAGACCATTAATTTTCTGGAGATATCAGGAAGTGGTGTAAACACCGATTCTTCTGCTACTACAGTAGCCATACTTAATCTAAAATCAAAATCCAGTTGTTGATACTTTGAATCAGGAGGGTACATATAAAATTGAGTGGTATCTCCACCAGCCCAAGAAGTTGTTTTGAATGATTGAGAAGGTACAATTGTAATTTCCATAGATAGTGAATATAAACAAAAGTAGTGTTACTATATTAATTTACTCACTAAGTGAGATTTTAATACTCCGAAGTTTGCATCTAAATTAAAGATTCGTTTCAAACGAATACTCGTGGGCTTGCTTCGCAGTAGTTTATAGAACACTACTTTTGTTGAAATTTGATACTTGTGATCGGTTATAAATTTTCTAGTAGTTCATCATCAACCAGATTAGGCAGTGTTACTTTGAGTTTAGGGGTTCTTTCCATCTCTCGTTTTATAGCAAACAAAGCTTCTTCGTTTCTGGCCCAACTTCTTCTAGAAATTCCATTATTTACATCATAAAATAACATACGTTCTAATTTTTCTGAAGCCTCAGCAGTTCCATCTAGTAACATCCCGAATCCACCATTGATTACTTCTCCCCATCCAACGCCACCACCATTGTGAATAGAAACCCATGTAGCTCCTCTGAAACTATCTCCGATAACATTATGAATTGCCATATCTGCAGTAAATTTACTACCATCATAAATATTACTGGTTTCTCTGTATGGTGAATCAGTACCACTCACATCATGATGATCTCTCCCTAATACTACAGGGGCAGATATTTTCCCACTTTTAATAGCTTGATTAAATGCTTCGGCAATTTTAACACGCCCTTCTGCATCTGCATATAGAATACGAGCTTGTGAACCAACCACAAGTTTATTTTGTTTAGCTTCTCTAATCCAGGTAATATTATCCTGCATTTGCTGTTGGATTTCTTGCGGAGATACTTTTTTTATAGATTCCATGACTTCCAGTGCAATCTGATCGGTGGTATCCAAGTCTTCAGATTTACCAGAAGTACATACCCATCTGAATGGCCCAAACCCATAATCAAAACACATAGGACCTAGGATATCCTGTACATACGATGGATATTTAAAATCAATACCATTATCAGCAATGATATCTGCTCCTGCACGAGATGCTTCTAGTAAGAAAGCATTTCCATAATCAAAGAAATAAGTACCTCTATTGGTATGCCTATTAATAGCATTGGCATGTCTGCGTAAAGATGCCTGTACTTTATTTTTGAAAGTTTTAGGGTCATTGCTTATCAGTGCATTGGATTCGTCATAGCTTAATCCAACAGGATAATACCCTCCTGACCATGGATTGTGTAATGATGTTTGGTCAGAACCTAATTGAATATGAATATTCTCATCATAAAATCGTTCCCAAATATCAACTACATTACCTTGATAGGCAATCGATACTATTTCTTTTTGATCTATTGCTTTTTGAGTTCTGGTTACCAGTATGTTTATGTCGTCAATGATTTCATCTACCCACCCTTGTTCATGACGTTTTTGAGCTGCCATAGGGTTTACTTCTGCACAAATGGTGATACATCCTGCAATATTTCCTGCTTTAGGCTGTGCACCACTCATACCTCCTAATCCAGAGGTCAAAAATATTTTCCCTGCCGATGATTCATTAGGAGGTAGTGTTTTTCTAAAAGCATTCATTACCGTAATCGTGGTGCCATGTACAATCCCTTGAGGGCCTATATACATATAACTTCCCGCAGTCATTTGTCCATATTGTGTAACTCCCAGAGCATTGTATTTTTCCCAATCATCAGGTTGTGAGTAATTAGGAATCATCATCCCATTAGTCACAACTACTCTTGGAGCATCTTTTGAAGAAGGAAATAATCCCATAGGGTGGCCAGAATATATATGTAGGGTTTGATCTTCTGTCATTGTAGCCAAATACTTCATTGTAAGAAGGTATTGCGCCCAGTTTTGAAAAACAGCTCCATTACCTCCATACGTAATCAATTCATATGGGTGTTGTGCAATGGCATGATCTAGGTTATTTTGAATCATCAACATGATTCCTGCGGCCTGTTTGGTATTGGCAGGGTATTCATCTATTGGGCGAGCATATATTTTATGCTCTGGCATAAATCTATACATATAGATACGTCCAAATGTATTAAGTTCATCTAGAAACTCAGGAATAAGTTCTTGGTGCCAATCTTTGGGGAAATAACGGAGTGCATTTCTAAGAGCCAGTTTCTTTTCTTCATCAGAAAGAATTTGTTTTCTCTTAGGGGCACGACTGATGTTTGAGTCCAAAGGTTTCTTTGCAGGTAATGTTTCAGGAATTCCTTGAAGTATTTGCTCTTTGAAAGTCATGATGTCATTTATTTTTTAGATCCCATAAATACGCTATCAATAATAGTTAGTATTTATAAGGTTTTGATGTTATTTTTGATATACTAATTGTCCTCGTTTCCATACTTGAGAAGGAAGGATTTTTCCTTGATGGTAAAAAATCTCATTAAAATGATCTGTAGGGAACAGGTTAAAATCTGCCAACATCCCCGAAGAGATTCTTCCTCTATCAGTAAGATTAAGGGCATTGGCTGCTCTATAGGTTATTCCTGCAAGTACTTCTGCATTACTTAATTTTTGAAATGTTCCTAGAATACAAGCTTGTATAAGTAACTCACCCATTGGTGCAGAACCAGGGTTCCAGTCACTAGCTATAGCTAGAGCTCCTCCTTGATCCAAAATTTTTCTGGCAGGGGTAAAATCACACCCCAAACCTATAGAGGCTCCAGGTAAAGCTACAGAGACTACATCACTTTGTGCTAGTATCTTGATCTCTTGATCACTACTAGCTTCTAGATGATCAGCACTTACAGCACCTACTTTTACAGCAACTTCACTACCTCCTGCATTAAACTGATCAGCATGAACAGTGATATCGAACCCCATAGCTGTTGCTTTTTCAAAATAAGGATATATATGATCAGGTAAAAAAGCTCCTTCTTCTACAAAAGCATCAATCCTATTGGTCAGGTTTTCTTCTTTGAGTATAGGGAATAGAGTAGTGCTAATTTCTTCTAGATAAGCCTTGTGGTCTCCATCAAAATCTTTTGGCAGTATATGTGCAGCTAGACATGTAGAAATCAAATCTGCAGTAGTTATAGATTCAGCCTTTTTTATAGCACGTAGCATTTTGAGTTCTTCCTCTATAGAAAGTCCATATCCACTTTTTGCTTCGATAGTAGTAATTCCTTTTGCTAATAAAGCATCAGCTCTTTTTATTACTCCATCGGTGAGTGTTTGTAGGTCCGCTTTTCTGGTTTGTGTGACAGTGTCCCAAATTCCTCCTCCAGCTGCTGCTATTTCAAGATAGGATTTTCCGCCATTTCGCATAGCATAATCATTTGCTCTCGAACCAGAAAAACAAATATGTGTGTGTGCATCAATAAACCCAGGGGTACATACATACTCTGTGTCTAATTCTATAATTTCGGCATTGAGTTCTTGAGCTTTCTTTTTCAGATCAGAAAAAAGGCCTGTTGCATAGACTTGTTCATTTTTGATGATGATACCCGCATTTTCTACAATAACAAGATCTTCATCTTTTATAGCTCCTTTAGAGTGTGCTTTTTCTAAAGAAACAAGCTGTTTTATAGGGCCTATTAATTTATATTTTTCCATCGTATGTTTTTACTAAGTATTTTGCTATGATTTTTTCTAATAGTTTTCAAAAATATCAGAAAACTGTGTGTCAATTGATAATTGCCCTTTTTCAGCTGTTTCATTAGCAATAGTAAGTATCACTCTATTCTTGATAATTTCTATACCTTTTTCGATATCATCAGCAAATACTCGGTCTTTCTCAGCAAATGGTACTACTGTTCTTAGTTCTTTATGTATTTCATTAAGAATAGCTCCAGATTTCAGAGGTTTTCTAAACTCAAAAGCCTGCGCTGCTGTTAATAATTCTATTGCTAATATTTTCTCTACATTATCAATAACCCTCAAGGCTTTTCTACCACCGATTGATCCCATACTTACATGATCTTCTTGTCCTAATGAAGTAGGAATACTATCTGCACTTGACGGAAAGCATAATCCTTTGTTTTCACTAGCTAATGCAGCAGTAGTATATTGTAAGATCATATATCCAGAGTTGATACCTGTATCTTGCATCAATAATTTTGGAACACCAGGAGAATTCCCTTCTAGGGAAAGATAAATTCTTCTATCAGAAATATTACCGACTTCTGATGCTGCCAAACATGCATAGTCAATAGCCATTGCCAATGGTTGTCCATGAAAACTACCACCACTGATGGTTAAATCTTCATTTATAATGATAGGATTATCAGTTACAGAGTTAAGTTCTACTTCTAGTAATTCTTTTAGATGTAACCATGCATTTCTAGAAGCCCCATGTACTTGTGGCATACAACGAAGGGAATAAGGATCTTGAACGCGATCACAATCAATATGATCCTCCATAATTTCAGAATCAGTTAATAAAGACTTGATTCTAGCAGCTACATGTATATTTCCTTTATAAGGACGTAATTGATGTAACTCTTCAAAAAATGGTTTTACAGAGCCTTGCAATCCTTCAATCATCATTGCTCCTATAATATCAGCTTGTGATAAGCAACTTTGTAATTTTGATACAACTTGTACTGCATGTGCCGCGATAAACTGAGTTCCGTTTATTAAAGCTAATCCTTCTTTTGGACCTAAGTCTAGAGGCTGTAAACCCGTTGCTTTGAATAATGTGGCAGTTGTGATCGTTTTACCTTGGTATTCTACTTTACCCAAACCAAGTAAGGGTAAAAACAGGTGAGAAAGAGGAGCAAGATCCCCAGAAGCTCCTACAGATCCTTGACAAGGAACGATCGGTATGGCATCATTATCGATATGCCATAAGATTCTATCTAAGGTTTCTTCTGCAATACCAGAATACCCTTTGGATAAAGATTGAATCTTGAGAATCAACATAAGTTTGGCTATCTCTGTATCAATAGGTTCTCCTACACCAACACTATGACTTTGTAGAATATTACTTTGTAATATATTAGTTTCTTCTTTAGAAATTTTGGTAGTACAAAGTGGTCCAAATCCTGTGTTTATACCGTATACAGGCGCTCCTTTTTCGACTATGTTTTCTACAATTTGTCGACTTTTTTTGATCTTTTTGCGAGAAGTTTCAGAAATAATCCCTTGGGTTTTTCCCTGGGCAACTTTAAGTGCTATTCCTGCTGTTAAATAATCTTCTCCGTACGAAAAATGTTGTGTTATGCTTGACATTGATATATTTCTATTTGATAGTACCAATTTATGACTTATTTTTGATAATTAGAAATACTAATTTGATCATTAATTAATAACTATGGGTTATCAAATAGAATTGCGTCATTTTACATATTTTATGGCAGTGGCAGAAGAATTGCATTTTAGAAAAGCGGCAGATCGGTTGTTTATTTCTCAGCCAGGCTTGAGTAGACAGATTAAGCAAATGGAAGAAATAATGGGGGTTACTCTTTTTATTAGAAATAAGAGAAAAGTAAGCTTGACTGCTGCTGGGAGCTACTTAAAGAAAGAACTGGATTATATTTTTAACCATATTGATTTTACTGTAAAACAAACTCGCTTGATTGATAAAGGTAGTGATGGAGAAATTAGAATAGGTTTTTTGGGATCTGCTATGCAAACAGTAATCCCTGAGTTATTGGTCAAGGTAAATGAAGAATACCCTACTATACAATTTAGTCTAGAAGAGATGTCAAATTATTTTCAGGTTGAGGCTATCGAAAAGGATCAATTGGATATCGGGTTTGTACGGCTGGCAAGAGTACCCAAAGATATACAGATGAAAACGATACATACAGATACATTTTCATTGGTTTTACCATCAAGGCATCATCTTACAGAAAAAACATTTACAAGTGTTAAACAAGTATCTGGAGAACATTTTATTTTGTTTTCATCAGATTATAGTTCTTTATATTTTGATATCATTATGAGTATTTGTGAGGATAAAGGGTTTACGCCCAAAGTTTCTCATAAATCGGTACATGCACAAACTATTTTTAAGCTGGTAGAAAGTGGGCTAGGAGTGGCAATTGTACCTACATCGTTACAACAGGGATTTGATTTGGATGTAAAGTTTCTAGAAATACCCAAAATATCACAGAAAGCAACATTGTCTTTTATCTGGAAAAAAGATAATAGAAACCCAGCACTGCAACAAATAATGAAATTTTTGCAGTGATATTTTAATCTGGGAGTATACTTTTTTTGAAATAAAAAGTACAATTAACTTCAGATCCCAGAGAAAACCTAGGTTACTAATGTTTAGTAAATAAATTAGTTTGGCAAAGAATAAAAAAAATGCTCTTGTGTAATTTTTCCGTTATTTACTTGATATACACAAACTTCTTCTATTTGCATGCGACCTTGCTCTTTAAAGGTACAATCCATTTTCATGCTACAACTAAAATGATTTTCTGCAACTACGGGTTCAGATATTTCACTGCTATGAAACTCTTCTACAGTAGCAAACCAGTCTTCACTCTTTTTTGTTACAGCATCAATACCAGAGACATGTTCATTCGGGCTTCCTGGCATTTCTTTACTTACAATATTTTTATCATATAATTCACTAAGGACTTGCATGTTTTCTCCTTGACGACATAGTTCTACGAGACGATTGGCTACTTCTTGTGTGTTCATAAGATTTAATTTATAGATTAATACAATGATTTATAAAAGTACGTAAATTACGAAATACTTTAAATAGTTACTATCAAGAAATATTACAATAAATATATTAATTCAGTGCTTTTTTATAGGTCGCTAAGCATCGTTCTCGCGCTATTTTGTGATCTACTATTGGGTGAGGGTAAGAAAATTCATTACGATCTTTTATCCATGTATCAATATATGCATGTTGTTTGTCGAATTTAGTGATTTGTGTGGTTGGATTAAAAATCCTGAAATATGGAGCAGCGTCTACACCTGATCCTGCTGCCCATTGCCAGTTACCTATATTTGCAGACATATCATAATCTAATAGCTTTTCTGCAAAATAAGCTTCACCCCATCGCCAATCAATTAATAAGTGTTTGCATAAAAAGCTAGCAACTACCATTCGTACACGATTGTGCATATATCCTGTTTGATTTAATTGTCGCATTCCTGCATCTACCAAGGGATAACCAGTTTGTCCAGACATCCATTTGTCAAATTCTTTTTCGTTGTTTCTCCATTCTATTCTATCATACTTAGGCTTGAAACACGAATCTTTGGTATAAGGATAATGCCATAAAATTTGCATAAAAAACTCTCTCCAGATAAGTTCTGATAAGAAAGTCTGGTTTTCTGCAATAATGGCTTTTTTAACGATTGTTCTAATCCCTACAGTTCCAAAACGAAGATGTGGCCCTAGTCTAGATGTTCCGTTTTCTTTTGAAGGGTAGTTTCTAGTTGCTTCATAATTTTGAATAAGGTCTGGTGAAGTTTTATAATCCAGAGTCTTTATGGTTGATACCTGAAATCCCATTTCTTGGAGGGTGATATTAGGGAGTTCTATATTTTTAATTAAGTTAGAAAGAAAAGGTGTTGTAGAATGAATTTCTATAGTAGAAGAGAGAAACAACTCTTTCCATTTATTTTTATACGGAGTGTATACTATATAAGGAGTACCATCATTTTTTGTGATTTCTTTTTTTTCAAAGATTACTTGGTCCTTATAGGTTTGAAATTGAATTTCTTTTTTTTGTAATAGATTTTTTATTTGAGAATCACGTTCTCTGGCATATGGTTCATAATCATGATTTGTGAATACTTTATGGATTTGATATTGAGATATAAGAGTTTCAAATACTTTTTGAGGCGTACCATATACTATAGCAAGTGAACTATTATATTTTTCTAAAAGTTTCGATCGTATTTTTTGTAGGGTTTCAAAAATAAAAGTGATTCTAGGGTCATCTTTTGGTAAATTGTCTAGAATATGTTTGTCAAAAATAAATATGGGTAAAACTGGATGACCTGATTTTAACGCTTGTAGTAATCCTGTATTATCATCGATACGAAGATCTCTTCTGAACCAAAAAATAGTTACTTTTTTACCCATTTTAGTTGATACTTAGAGTAGACATTCCTCCATCAACGCCGATAACTTGACCTGTTATCCAACTACTATTATCACTTAATAAAAATTGAGCAATATTTGCTATGTCTTCTGCTTGGCCAACACGTTTCATAGGGTGTTTATTACTCATGATTTCTTTCTTTTTTTCATTTGCTAGTAGTTTTTTTGCCAACGTAGTATCTGTAAGAGAAGGTGCAATAACATTCACTCTGAATTTAGGAGCATATTCTGCAGCCAAGGCTTTAGCAAAACCTTCTATAGCACCTTTTGCTGCTGCAATACTAGTGTGAAATGGCATTCCTACCTTTACAGCGACAGTACTGAAAAAGACTAAACTAGCTTGTTCTGAGTTTTTTAGTTTTGGGAGTAAAGTGTGTATTATTTTTATCAAAAACATAAAATTGATCTGCATATCCTCTTCAAAAACAGAAGGCGAGAGTGCTTTAAATGGTTTTAAATTAATACTACCTGGGCAATATACAAACCCATCAATTCTTTCTGGAAGAACAGAAATGTCTATTTCATCTTTTGAAGCATCATAAGGAATGTGTGTTACTTCTAGATTACCAAGGTTTTCAGAAGTTCTTGATGCAATATAAATATTGTGGTCATTATATAATTTTAGAGCGATTTCAAAACCGATACCATGACTTCCTCCAATTAGTAAAATATTTTTTCTCATAAGTAATTTTTTATGTAAAGATAATTTGATGTGTAGTTTCTGTATCGATTGAACCGAATAGCTCAATCAGTTTTTTCTTACGATACTCAAAAATTTCTTTAAGTTTTGGTCGTATAATCAATGGGTGAATACATTGACCAATAATACCAAAAGGTATTTTATAATGAATAACATCTTCCATTTCTATACCATTAGGAATTTCTTTTATAAAATGAGTGTGATGCCATAAAGTATATGGACCAAAACGTTGTTCATCTACAAAGTACTCTTTGTCTTTAATATGTGTTATTTCTGTAACCCATTTATTTTTGATACCTGCAATTGGGGTGACAATATACTGTATGATTTGACCAGAATACATAATACGTTCATCTCCGGATAAAATTTCAAAACCCATATAATCAGGGGTGATAATCTTTAAGTTTTTTGGGTTTACAAGAAAATCCCAAGCTTCTTCAGTAGAAATTGGAAGGTTTTGTTTGGCTTTTAATGTATATATTTTCATCTGCCTGCGTATATTATTAGTAAATGGATCACTCTGATTTACCTAATCTAAGTCTAGAATCAAAGATTATCCTTAAATTTTAAAGAATGTAATACTACAGTATAAAAATACAATTTTTTGTTTAATTAAAAATGATATTCATTAAACAGAATAGATAATGCCATTAAAAAAAACTTTCTGCCCAAGATTTTGCTTCTTCAAGTGAATTATAAAAAACAAAAGGCTTACCGTATAAAGGTTGTTCGATAATAGCATTGTCTCGCTCTTTATTATTATGAGAAACAATTGCAAGCCCTTTCATATTAGGTAATAATCCTTTTGTATAAATATCTGGGGAGACTTTATGATCAAACTTGCGATAACTTATCATTATAAAATCTCGTGATTTATAAAATTTACGAAGTCTATCTCTTATAATAGAAGCTTTTGATAATGTGAAATTTACATTTTCGTCTATTGTGAGGATAGCATATTGATCATGCAATTCTATCTGACAAAATTCATATGAGAAACGTTCCATTGGGGAATATGGTTTATTTAACAGTAAAGATATGTTAAAAAGAATTAAATATACGTGAATGAATGAAGGAGAAATTCTATAATATTAACAATTGGTACAACAATTATTGGGTTTTACCAATTTACAGGTAAGAACTGCTAGAATGGCGCCTAAGATTGGGGCTGTAAAATATAGCCATTGGTGTTCCCAATGACCAGATAATAGCGCAGGGCCCAGGGACCTTGCTGGATTCATAGAAGCATTGGTTATAGGTCCAGCAAACATAGCTTCTAATAATACAACACCACCAATAGCGATTCCTGCCATAGTACCTATCTCTTTTGATCCTGTAGAAACATTTATGATTACAAGCATAAGAAAATAGGTGAGTAATGCTTCTAAAACAAATGCTCTAAGTGCGTCTATGGTTGGTATAGTACCTCCAAGAAATTCACTGTTTGGAAACAAGAATAATAGAACACTACTGGCACAAATGGCTCCAATACTTTGAGCAATTATATATTTAGGTACTTCAGCCCAATCAAATTTTTTGGCATATGCAAAGGCGATTGTAACTGCTGGATTAAAATGTGCTCCAGATATTTCTCCAAAAGCATAGATCATTGCCATTACAATTAACCCCCATGTAATTGCTATACCAACATGGGTGATATCGCCACCAGTTACCTCATTTATTGTCATAGCACCAGTACCACAAAATATCATACTAAATGTGCCTATACCTTCTGAAATATATTTTCTCATTATTTTGAATGTATGTATGAAGCAAATATACAGTTCCTTATTTTAAGCTTTTGTTAACTTTTTATGTAAGTGTATTCCTTATTTTCGTTACAATAATTTAAAACAAACAAAACTGAACACAATGAAAAAGATAGTTTTATTTCTTTCTGTAGCCTTATTATCCTTACAGACTGAAGCGCAAGTGAAAACCTCACAACCAAGCCCATCAGTAAAAACTGAACAAGTTATTGGGTTAACAGATGTTACCGTTGAATATTCACGTCCTAGTATGAAAGGTAGGACTATCTTTGGTGATTTGGTACCTTATGATAAATTATGGAGAACAGGAGCTAATAAAAACACACAGATAACTTTTGGTGATGATGTAAAAGTAGGTGGTAAGGAACTAAAAAAAGGGACGTACGCTATTTTTACAAAACCAGGAAAGTCTAATTGGGATGTAATTTTTTATACAGATGCAAACAATTGGGGGACTCCACAAAAGTGGGATGAAACCAAAGTTGCAGCAAAAGTAACAGTAAAAGCAACTACGATTCCTATGAATGTAGAAACGTTTACAATCATGTTTAGTGATTTTAAAACAGATGCTGCCGTTATGAATTTTCTGTGGGCAAATACAGAAGCAGCGGTTACTATAGAAACTCCTGCCAAAGCACAAACTATTGCAAGTATAGAAAAAACAATGGCTGGTCCATCTGATAGAGATCATTATCTTGCCGCTACTTTTTATAAAGATGAAGGAGAATTTGCTAAGGCAAAAGAACATATTGATAAAGCAATTTCATTGCGTAAAGAGCCTGCTTTTTGGTACTTTAGACAACAATCTTTGATTTATTCTAAGTCTGGAGATAAAGCTGGGGCAATAAAAGCTGCTAAAACTTCGTTAGAGTTAGCACAGAAGGCTGGAAATGCCGACTATGTAAAATTGAATAAAGATTCCCTTGCTGAGTGGGGAGCTAAATAAACACTCTTTTTCACACACAAATCATAAAAAGCGTTCTGAATTTTCAGAACGCTTTTTTTATATTTTTAATCCTTTTGTTTAAGGTGATAGAAGAGGACGTTATTGAAATGGTTGGTGTTTCTTCAATTTTATTGATACCAAAATAAATAAACAGATACAAAAAATGATAAAAATATCTCCAATATAAGAGTATATGGTTGTAATACCTTTTGTAGGTAATTGAGTAATAAGAACTTTCTCATTATCTGTAAAATGATCCATTTCACTAATTATTTTTCCAGTATAATCAACTCCAGCAGAGAGTCCTTTACTTGTTTGTCGAATTAAATTAAAACCTTGTTCTATGGCTCTATATCTAGCCATATGTGTGTGTATCGGGTCAATTGCTTTCCAATCATTACTAGGTGCTAATAAAATATCAGAGCCTTTGGCTTGTTTAAGATATTGAGGAAAATCCATGTCAAAACAGATCGCAGCAGCAATAGTTCCATGATATGTTTCTGTTTTTTGAATTTTTGAGTCCTTAACATTACTGATATTGGCTTCAAAACCAGGAACAGGAATAGCTTTCCAATAGTTTATAACTTTTTTGCCATCTGGATTAAATAACACAAATTTGTTTTCCAAAGGTTTGTCGTGGTTTGGGTCTATAACTCCAACCCCTATACCTAAATGTATTTTATAATCTTGAGCTATTAAACTTGCCGATTTATACAATTCTTTTTCATCTTCTTTTAAAATTAAACTGTTTCCTTCTGCCCAGAAGATTATTTTTGCTCCAGCCTTAGCTTCTCGGATACTTCTTGCAAATAGATCAGTATTTAATTCAGAAGCTTGATTTTTAAACCTTTCAGTACCACCATCTAGATGTAGACCATATAAATCATTGTCATAAATTCTTTTTTCATCAATAGCAGAGATTGATGCAACTCTGATCGTTTCAGAATTGGGTTTTTGGATAAGTAAGCGGTATGCTCCATATATCATTGTTATACCAAAAATTATACTGTAAGTAGTAACTCCTAGCTTTACTTTTTTCCAATTGAATTTTTGTACAAATAGCCAGTTACATATAGAGGCAAACCAACCTATTATAAAAGTGATATACCCTAATCCAAAGACAGATATAGATTGTAATAAATAGAATTGTGATTCTTGAGAATAGGCAATATGCCCCCAAGTACCGTATGGGTTAACTCTATGATAAACATACTCTATAAGCACCCAAGATACTGGAAAGATTAATGTTTGTAAAAAAGTATCCCTCTTTTTTGAAAATAACAAATCAATAAGATAGGGTAGGGCCAGAACCAATCCATATAGAGTCATTGTAATAATATAAAATGGAGCTGGTAATGGAACTAGTTTATAATATTGAAACAAAAATGCTATGGTTAATAATAACCATGCTAGAAGAAAACCTCGTAAAGCAGAGAACCTACGAACCAAATGAAGTAGCATAGTGGTTGAAATCCATGTAGCGAAAAACATGGTAAATCTTCCGTTTGAAAATAGTAGTGATACTATTAATATTGATAGGAATATTATTTTTTTTGATAAAGGAGTCGAATGATTATCCATCTATTTTTGTTTAATTGTTACGTGACAAAAATAGATTTGTAAATACTGAAAACTATTGTGTTATAAAGGGTTTGGTACGAAATAAGTGCTTTTAGGTACAGAAATTACCAAGACAAAATGTTTTTTAGAAAAGAGAATGTTATAGATACTATATTTTGATCTTTCTATAATTTAAAATATAGATATGAATAACTTTTTGATTGAAGATAAATTGGTATAAAAAAGGAGAAAAGGATATGATATCCTTTTCTCCTTTTTTATTTTTTGTACTAAATCTGTTTATTGATAATCAATTCTTACTGGTACAGCTTCACTTTTGTGATATGCAGTTTGTATGTACATTTCTCCTTCAAAATAAGTAGCTTCTCTGTCTGTAAATATATACGCTTCAGATTTTGCAGGTATTTTATACGATAGTTCTGTGCCATCGGTATTAATATTGTCAAAAAACTCATCACCACTATATCTTCCAAAACCAACAGTATGTTCTCGATTTGCATCTTTGAATACTAAATAAGTAGGAGATTGAGGGTTGCTTATCCCTTTGGTAGTGAGTAGATCATGATTTATTTTATATCTAAAATTTTGCCCTTTGATTATCAACGTTTCTTCAGAAGAAAAGGTTTCTTTATTAGCAGAAGCAATCACAGGAGTCTGTTGATCCATCACTACAATATCTTTTATAAAATAAGTACTAAGACCATTGGTGTAATGTACTGATAAGAAATAGTTACCTACTTGTATTGAGGATGGGATAGTAAAACTTAAATTGCCATTACTATCTAAATTATAATCTAAACTGAATGATTCAGAATTATCTTTCTTTTCTAGAAGTACTTTTTGGATTCCATTGGTAGTAATTCCTTCTGAAATGGTGTTAATTGAGTTTTGAAAAAAGAGATAATCATCTGCTTCTCTGGGGTAAGCAATAGTATACAAGGTATTAGAACCTGTATTTAAGAAATCAACATCACCAGGGAGTACTTTATTAAATGTAGAACTTCGTACTAGAAAAACATCGCTATACGTTTGATTGGTAGTTGTGCTTTTAATGGTTAATGTATAATCACCATCTCCAAAAGCTGGAGCTTTGAAATAAATTTTTTGTAAGCTACTTTCTGTAGTTACCCAACCAAAGGGTGTAGTTTCAACTTTGCTTAATGTAACTGGGATGTTTTTTTGCCCATCAGAAAGAGTGAGTTCCCAGTTTCCTATATTTTCATCAAAATCCAGCGCGTAAAAAGAAATTTCCCGTTCATTAAGCGCAGGAAGTAATACATCTTTATCAAATTCAAAAAATGTAAATTGAGGAGATACTCTGTCACTATCATCACTGCTGCAAGCAATGCATAATATAAGAGTTAAAAATAATACAGCTAAGTTTGTTTTTTTCATAGTTTATTAAAGTTTAGTTTGTTTGTACTGGATCTCCGTTGATTTTTTAAATAAAATCAATACTTACTTATTCATTGTCTATGAAATGTGTGAGTTTGTGTAAAACCAGTAGATTTTTAATTGTATTCCCTAATGGTTTCAAAAGTACAAAAACTAATCTAATTAACTTTATAGCTATCTGAAACCTAGTAGTAGAGTCCTATTTGTTTTCTTACAGCATCCAATAAATTAATTAGCTGTATACTTTTTTCAAAGCTCATAATGGTACTTTCTATACGATTTTGTAATAACATTTCTTGTGCATGAATAGCTTCATAGTTGTATCCATTTGTATGTACAGGAAAGTTGACTACTTTGAGTTCACCATCTTTTTCTATGGTGACTGAAGAGGGTTTATGAAATTGGCTATTGAGTATTATGGTTCCTTTTTCTAGTTCAATAACTGCTTCGGTATCTGTTTTCTCAGTGATAGTACTATAGAGAGAAGCTGTAGTACCATTTTTATACAAAAGTTGTACTGTGCAATCTTCATCAACTCCTGTTTTTCCTATGGTAGCTGTTGCATTTATTTTTTCAGGATATCCAAGTATAGTTAACGCTGTAAATAAAGGATAAATTCCTATGTCAAGTAGGCTGCCTCCTCCTAATTCTTTATTATATACCCTGCTCTTAGGGTCAAAAGAGCTATTGTATCCAAAATCTGCTTTCAAGGCTTTTACTCTCCCAAGTTGATTAGATGAAATAATATTCAATGCATACTTATAATGAGGTAGAAAGTAGGTCCATAATGCTTCCATTAGGAATACATTATTATTTTTTGCGATAGCAATCATCTCTTTGACTTGCGGGGCATCCATAGCAAAGGGCTTTTCGCACAAAACAGCTTTTTTATTAGTAAGGCATAGTAGAGTGTTTTGATAATGAAAAACATGAGGTGTGGCAATATATATAATATCTATGTTTGGATCTTTACTTATAGCCTCGTAGCTGCCATAGCTTTTGGTTGAATGGTACTTGTTTCCAAAATCCTCAGCCTTTTTTATACTTCTACTAGCAACACCATATAGTCTGGCATTGGGGATAGATGCTAAATCTTTTGCAAATTGGTGTGCGATATTACCACAACCAATAATCCCCCAGTTTATAGTATTCTTGAAATTCATGAGGTGGTTACTTTTGTTTTTGGTCCTATGAAAAATTGTACACAGATTGCAATTGCCATAACAAGAACACAGCCGATAAGGTTAAGCCATAAAAAGCCTACATACGGTTTTAATCCTAGCTGCTCTAATCTAAATATAGTAAAGTACCAGATTAAAATAATTGCAATTTGAGTAATAATTGCTGCAATAAAAGTAGCATTGCTATGTACAAATTTTATAAAAAATGCCAATAAGAATATCCCCAATACATTTCCGTAGAAAATGGAACCAATAATATTTACCAATTGAATAAGATTGTCAAACAAGCTGGCAAAACATGCTACGATAATTGCTAGAATACCCCAACCAAAAGTAAAAAACTTAGAAGCAGTTACATAGTGTTGGTCATTTTTTTCTTCTCTTACATTCCTTTTATATAAATCAATGGCAGTTGTAGAAGCAAGAGCATTTAATT
Organism: Aquimarina sp. I32.4; assembly: GCF_002924285.1. Taxonomy (NCBI): domain Bacteria; kingdom Pseudomonadati; phylum Bacteroidota; class Flavobacteriia; order Flavobacteriales; family Flavobacteriaceae; genus Aquimarina; species Aquimarina sp. I32.4. The sequence continues at coordinate 25,586 of NZ_PGUB01000045.1, forward strand.
CTGAGGCTGTAGAAGACATAGCAGCAGATAGAATTACAGCAAGAAGTAAACCAATAAGTCCTTTAGGGAGATTATTCAGGATAAAATGAATAAATACATAATCTTTATCATTGGTTTCTACATCGATGTTTGCTTTTTTAATTATTGCTTTGGCAGCATTACGAATTTCTTTTTCCTCAGTATTTAATCGTTGAATTTCTTTTTTTTGAGTGGCTCCTTGTTTTGCTAAATAATCTTTGATAGCCGTATCTTTTGAATGATGAATCTTAGCAAGTTTGTTTTCTAATGCAGTATATTCTTCTGCATATTCTGAATTAATAACAGCTTCTTTTCCTTTTGGATTAAAGTTAAGAGGAGAGCTATTAAATTGATAAAAAACGAATACCATAATTCCTACAAGAAGAATAAAAAATTGCATAGGCACTTTGAGTAATCCATTAAACAATAGCCCAAGCTGGCTTTCTTTTATAGATTTTCCTGTCAAATATCGTTGTACTTGGCTTTGATCTGTTCCAAAATAGGAGAGTGCGAGAAAGGTTCCTCCTATAATTCCACTCCAAAAGGTATATCGATTATCTAGGTCAAATGAAAAATTAAGCACTTTCATTTTGCCATTGGCACCTGCGATATCTAATGCTTTAGAAAAAGTAATTCCATCAGGCAGATAGCTAATGATAATAAAAAAGGCGATGAGCATACCAATAAAAATAATACCCATTTGTTGTTTTTGAGTAATATTTACGGCTTTGGTTCCCCCTGATACAGTATATATTATTACTAATATTCCTATGATGATGTTAAGGGTAGTTAGATCCCACCCTAATACAGATGATAAGATGATGGCAGGAGCAAAAATCGTAATTCCAGCAGCTAATCCTCTCTGTATCAAAAACAATATAGCAGTCAAGGTTCTCGTTTTGAGATCAAATCGTGTTTCGAGATATTCATATGCGGTATATACATTTAACCTATGATAAATAGGTATAAAAACCATACAAATAACTACCATAGCAATAGGGACACCAAAATAGAATTGTACAAAACCCATTCCGTCATGAAAAGCTTGACCAGGAGCAGACAAAAAAGTAATTGCACTTGCTTGAGTAGCCATTACAGATAGTCCTATGGTCCACCAATGTGCATCATTGCCTCCTTTTATATAATCTTTTACATTTTTACTGCCTTTGGTTTTCCAAGCACCGTATAGTACTATAAATAATAAGGTGCCTAGTAGTACGATCCAATCTATGGTTTGCATAAGTAGAGTGATTAATTTTGTTTATGAGTGGTTGTTTTTATGTTACAGATTAAAACTATGAATACAAACTAGTGATTAGATAAAAAGCTAGTATATAAATGGCATTAGCAATTAATACAGCACTATATAATTTTTTCCACTTTAGTTTTTCTTGTTTCTCTTCCATGTTTAAAAAATTAGGTTGATCTTATTTGGTATATTCAGGGAGCTTATTTTCCTAAAGAAAGCATATTGGCAAATAATCTATATGCTCCAGAAACTCCTGCGGGAAATTCCCTAAAAAAACTAAGCCCTGTGTAGACATAATATCCTTTGCCATATTGAGCAACTAATAAAGCTCCTTTTTTCTTAGATTCTCCTTTGTCATGGGTTGCAAAAATTGGAGTGTATTCTTTTGACCATTTATTAGGGAAATATAAACCTCTTTCTTGTACCCACCCATTAAAATCTGTATCTGTAATTTTATTAGGTGAATTCAGAATTGGGTGTTCTGGTTCTAGAAAAGTAATTTTAGCATTTTCATCTGTAACACGATCTCTGGATAATTCAAGAGGGTAGGGACCTAAATTATCTGTAACCTTCAACCTACGATTGGTATTGTATTGAATGATAAGGTTTCCTCCATTCTTTACGTATTCTAATAAATATTGTTGTTTGAATTTTAATTCTTCTATTGTATTATATGCTCTGATTCCTACTACAATGGCATCAAAAGGTTGTAGACTTTGAGTAGAAATAGATTCAGGATCAATACGAGTCACTTTGTAGCCTATTTGCTGTAAACTTTCTGGGACTACATCTCCTGCACCTTCAATATATCCAATGTTTTGTCCTTTCTTTTTGATATCCAGACGAACAACTTTGGTTTGAGAGGGCATTATTACGGTTTGAAAAGGAATGTGGTCATAATCAATAGTAATAACTTCTTTTGAATGTTTAATACCATTAATCTCTACTATTGGTGAAATATAACCTTCGCTTTGAGTTTCTGGAGAGGTGAGCGTAAATATGACTGTTTTTTCTTCTCCTTTTTGAGTAAGGTTTATTGCGATATTCGCTGGAGTTATTTGCCAACCATCAGGGTGTGATAATGTTATTTTACCACTTAGATTTGCTTTTCCTGCTTTTATAGTAACAGGAATCTGTTTTGATGTTCCGTTGGCATAAATAATTACTTTGTCTTTGATCCCAGCAGAAACAGCAGGAATGATCTCAAATGGTTTATATACTTCTCCTTTTACAGGATCGTTGTTTTTATAAACAACTTCTTTTGAGAAGGGAATAGAAACTCCCTCAATCAAGATAGTAAATAGTGCTTTAATTGTATGCTCTGTAGTTGGTTTTCCTATTAACTTTTGATCTTCTACCGTATACATGCCTAATGTACCTTTGGTGTTCAGCCAGTATGGATTTGTTATATCAAAATTGGTAGGGATTGTTGTTTTAAATTCAAAATTATTTCTAATATTATCGTTTAATATTTTTTTAGGAGTATTATCAATTCCTAAGGTTTCAATTTTAATAGACTGTAACGTGATATTACTAGGGCTTCTATTAATAGCTTCTACTTTAACAGTTACTGGACTTCCTTTTGTAGCATTTGCATCTGTGGCAACGGCTTCTATGTATAGACCAGAAGTAGCAGCAATGATTTCTTTAATTTCCTGAGATTTTACTGTTTTCCAGTGCGTATCTTCTAATTTTTGAATAAGCTGATATGCTTTTACCAATTGAGGGATCACAGCAGAGGGGTTTTTAAAATCAAAATCTTTTTCTACTTGATATAGAATATCACCAATTGCTTTTCCTCCTTTTACTCGATTCCATGAAGTATCAATTCCTTCAAAAATGTTTGTTTTATCTTTTGGTAATTCTCCTTTAATTAATTCTATATATTCATTTTGTTGACCACGACTTCCTGTACTACCAAACCCTTGTGATTTGTGTTGGCTACGGCTTAATGAGGCTATTTCTGTATTAGAAAGTCCTAAAGAAGGGTAATATACGCCTGTATCAAAAGCTAATAGATTTGTTTTATCTGCTTTTTCAAATTTTTCTCTACTACCATAAAACCACCAAGAAGTATTAAAAAATAGCCTTTTTGGTTGCCATGTTTCTGTATGATTAAGCTGAGTAGGGTAAATAGTTTGATCACCTGCCAGATCAAAAGCCTCTACGCTTAACATTGCAGACGAGGTATGATGACCATGGGTGGTACCAGGAGTTCTATGATTGAATCTATTGATGATCACATCGGGTCTGAACTTTCTTATGGCCCATACCACATCACTCAACACTTCTTTTTTATCCCAAATAGCTAATGTTTCATCAGGGTGTTTAGAATACCCAAAATCATTGGCTCGTGTAAACAATTGCTCTCCACCATCTGTTTTACGAGCGGCTAGTAATTCTTGAGTCCTGATAACACCTAATAGCTCTCTGATTTCAGGACCTATTAAGTTTTGACCACCATCTCCTCTAGTTAGTGATAAGTATGCTGTTCTGGCTTTGACTTGGTTGGCCATGTACGATATAAGTCGTGTGTTTTCATCATCAGGGTGTGCAGCTACATATAAAACAGAGCCTAAAAAGTTAAGTTTTTTTATAGCTTGATGAATTTCTGCACTATTTGGCTTGTTGGGGTGTTGTCCTTGTAGAAGGAATGGAAATACTATAGCAATAGCGGCTATAAAAAGTAATTTTCGCATAATTATAGGAGCAATTTTTAGTTGAATTTCTCCAAATATATAAAGATAAAATTCTCAGGATCGGGGTTTAAGGATACTTTAACAGGGGGGCAATACTGAGAATAGTATTATTTTATTTTGTTTTTCTTTCTACAAACTCCAACTGATCAATAGAAACATTGGTTGTGAAAATCCCATAATTCACAACCGCTTTACTCTTTTCGAGTGTATCTATTGTGCCTATAGATTTTCCATCAATCATTCGTACGCGATCTCCTATTTTTAGTGTAATTTTTGGTTTTGCAGCTTCAATTTTTTCTTCTTTCTTTTTTTCTTCTTTTTTCTTTTTGCGTATTACCTGAACTTTTTCTTGTACCTCTTTGATAACCTTTTTTTCTTTTGCCTTTTCTGCAGTTCGCTGTTTCGCACTTTGCTTTTTACGCTTAGAATTTTCTACTTCAACAATTTTTATAAACTCATTTATGAGCTCTTTTTTTCTTTTGTTATTAAAGTATTTTTCGCTGAGATCATCTACTTTATGTCCCAAATAAATCATTCGTTGATTACTGTCATATAACTCTTGATAGCTTTCTAATTTACGTTGTATACGCGTGTTTGTTTTTTCTAAACGTTCTTTTTCTTCTCCTGCTTGTAGTTCTTTAGACTTGAGGTCAGCAGTTGTTTTCTGAAGCTTAGATCTTTCTTTTTGTAGATTAGCAATACTTTTATCAAACCGAATTTTGCCACGTTCTACTTTTTTCTTGGCTTTATTGATTAAGCTATAAGGAATTCCATTTTTTTGAGCTACTTCAAAGGTAAATGAACTTCCTGCTTCACCAAGATATAATTTGAATAAGGGTTCTAGTGTTTTTGAATTAAACAACATGTTGGCGTTGGTCATATTTGGTAATTCACTGGCAAGCATTTTTAGATTGGCATAATGGGTAGTAATAATACCAAACGATCCTCGCTCATAAAAGACTTCAAGAAAAGCCTCTGCCAATGCTCCACCAAGTTCTGGGTCACTACCTGTACCAAATTCATCTATCAGGAATAAAGTTTTGTCATTACATTTACGTAGAAAGTAATTCATATTCTTCAAACGATAGCTATAGGTGCTCAAATGGTTTTCTATAGATTGATTGTCTCCTATATCTGTAAGAATTACATCAAAAAGACACATTCTACTATATTCATGTACAGGAATTAACATACCGCTCTGTAACATGATTTGTAATAAGCCAATCGTTTTTAAGGTAATACTTTTACCTCCAGCATTAGGGCCCGAAATTACTATTATCTGATTGTTTTGGTCTAATGTTATTGTCTGCGGAAAAGTTTTTTCTCCCTTTGCTTTATTAGTAAGATAGAGTAGTGGGTGATATGCTTCTTGCAGCGTTAGTTCTTTGTTTTCTGTAATTTTTGGTAGAACAGCATTAAGCTGGCCTGCATATTTTGACTTTGCAGATACTACATCGGTATCGCTTAGATAGTCTTGATATTGTATTAATAGTTCAGAAAATGGCCTTAGCTTATTGGTTAATTCCTTGAGTATTTTTACAATTTCCTCACGTTCCTCATACTGAAGGTTGCTAAGCTCACGACTATATTGCAAGGTTGCTTCTGGTTCAATATATACGATACTTCCCGTTTTAGAATTCCCCATAATCGCTCCTTTTACCTTACGGCGATACATTGCTTTTACAGCCAAAACTCTACGATTATCTACAACACTTTCTTTGATTTCATCCAGATAGCCAAGATTATTATACCTAGTAAGGTCTTTTCCAAAACTTCCGTTTAGTTTACCTTGTATGATATTGATATCTTTTCTCAGTCTATATAATATTGGTGATGCATCATCTTTTATTTCACCAAATTTATCTACTATGTTTTCTATAAGAAGGGTAACTTCTTTGGTAAATGGTATTGCAGATGATGTTTGATGTAGAACAGGATAGAGCTCTGCATTTTTTCTAAAAAAAAGGAGAAGCTCATTAGTTGTACTGGTAATAGAGGCTAATCTTTTTAAGTTTGAAGTTTCTAAAAATGTGTTTTCAATATTGAGCAATTGAATTTCTCTTGTGATACTATCAAACCCATGATTAGGAATACGAGTATCATTAAGAAAAGAAGATTTATATTCAAATACTTCTTGCAGTGAAATATGAAGTTGCTCTCTGGTATTGAAAGGAACAATTTGTAATGCTTTTGATTTACCAAAATCAGTAGTACAGTATTCTGCAATATGACTTAAGATACTATCAAACTCAAGATCGTCGAGTGTTTTTTTAGAAATACGAATCATACTTTTTTTTACCCTATTTTTGGGTTATATTCGGTCGTTTTTTAGAACAAGGCAAAAATACACAATTGCTATAATTTTTTGACACTGATATGAATGTAAATATTGAAACAACTTGGAATCAGAGACTTAGTAAGGAGTTTGATAAACCTTATTTCATTACATTGGTTGATTTTGTGAAATCCGAATATAAAAACAACACCTGTTACCCTAAGGGAAGTGATGTTTTTGCAGCTTTTGATCATTGTAGCTTTGATGATGTCAAAGTAGTAATAATTGGTCAAGATCCATATCATGGAGTAGGACAAGCAAATGGTTTATGCTTTTCTGTTAGTGATGGGATTGCTATGCCTCCTTCATTAATCAATATTTTTAAAGAAATAGAAACAGACCTTCAATTACCTTTTCCTGAAAACGGAAATTTAGAACGCTGGGCAAAGCAAGGAGTGTTATTACTAAATGCTACACTTACTGTAAAGGCGCATGAGGCAGGATCTCATCAAAATAAAGGATGGGAGCAATTTACAGATGCTGTAATACAAGCAGTTTCAGATAAAAAAGAGAATGTAATCTTTTTGCTATGGGGGGGATATGCAAAGAAAAAAGGATCTAAAATTGATAGATCAAAACATTACGTCCTTACAAGCGGGCATCCTTCACCTTTGAGTGCTAATAGAGGGTATTGGTTTGGAAATAAACATTTCAGTAAAACCAATTCATATCTACAGGAAACGAATAAAACGAGCATTAATTGGTAAATATTTCTTATGCTGCGTTAGGAACTTCTGAAGATTTCGACTTATTAGTTGGTTGGTTAGGTATAGTATTGACCTGAGCTTTTTTTGCCTTTGATTTCTTTTTATCAGAGTCAACAGAGTGTGTACTTAATTTAAGTAAGATAAAATTAAAGACAACGAGACCTGCAAGTATTATTAAAAAAGTTACCATAATTGATAGATTTGTTAGTTAACTAGTAATTATTAGATGCACTTATATGTAAAAGGTTGCTTTATGCGTTAATAATTAGTTAATATAATTGGGGTAGGCTGGGCAAATGTACAATTTTTTTAATTGTATAAATGCTCTAATCTTATATATTTTAAGAATTGATTACTTCGTAATACCAGATATTTTATTTTGAGTATACGATATTTGGATGTAGATTTAGTTTACATTTCTTTAATAAATAGCATTTTATTTTAACTATTTTTTGGTTAAAAAAAACTTATTTTTTTAATAAACAGTACATTATAGATCAAAAATTAAATTTTTTGGATCTGTTTTTTTATCAATTATATCTAGGTTGAATAAATAATCCTGAACCTTTATCAATGTTTCTTTATCTATTGATGATTGGCTCCACTCTGTAATTGCAAGCCATTCATGAATATCTTTGAGTTGTTGATCATATCTATATGCTAGTGTTCTATCAATACTTGGTATATGTTTAAAATCAGAAGTAGTGGTGTTTATTATATCAAGAATTGTTCTCACAGTTTCTGTATTTGTTGAGAGAATTTCTTCTCTAACTGCTATAACAAAACATGGCCATGGAGTAGGACAGTCTGCGACTCTTCTAAAAGTTCCATTATCAACCAAAGGTTTTGTAGTAAAATGCTCCCACATAAAATAATCAGCAGTTCCATTGGTTAATGCATCTACCGCACCGTTTAAGTTTCTGATTACTTCAAATTGTAATAAAGAAGTATCCCAATCATGGTTTTGTGCATTTACATGTGCCATCAAGTGTGATCCAGACCCATATCTACTAATTGCAGCTTTTTTATTTTGTAATTCAGAAATAGAAGAATAATTAGAATTTGCACCTACATGAATCCCCCATATAAGAGGAGTTTGAATATATGTTTGAACAATTTTGCAAGGATTACCTGCTATAATATCTTTGGTAACCCCTTCTGTAAGAACTACTGCAATATCTATATCTTTATTTCTAAGAGCTTCACACATTGCACCTGTTCCTCCAGGGTACTCTATCCACTCTAATTGTATACCGTTTTTAAGATAACTTCCATCTTCAATACTCAGATGCCAAGGTAAATTGAAATGCTCAGGAACACCACCTATTTTTATAGTATTCATGCTATCTAAAAGTTAATATTGTGTATTTCATCGATATTTATTGTTTTTTAACGATAAAAAATGATTATTTTTTTATATATTTGAATTGTAATTCTTTTAAACACCATATATTTATGAAAAGTTTTAACTTCAAATAAAAACAATATTGCTATGAAAAAGAATTTTTTAAAAAATAAAAATACATATGTAAAGGTTGCGAAGGTAAAAAATAATTCTTTAGAGAATAGTATCGTAATTTTTATTGCAGTATTGTTAGTTACTAATCTATTGATTAGTCTTAAAATATTATTTGGTTAATATATTTTTTTGTTTCGTATAAAAAAAGGTTATCATTTTTTTGATAACCTTTTTTATATTTTACAATAATTAAAAAATAATTTCTAGATTTTAATTACCTCCTTGAGTTGCTTTTTTCATACCATCTTCAATCATATTATAAAACTGATCAAGTTTTGGTAAAACAACAATTCTTGTACGTCTGTTTTTTGCACGGTTTGCTGCAGAAGAATTATCAGATAAAGGAATGTAATAACTTCTTCCTGCTGCTGTCATACGCTTAGGATCTACTTTAAAGTCTTTTTGTAATACTCTTACAACAGATGTAGCTCGTTTTACACTTAAATCCCAGTTATCTAAAAGAACTTTGTTTTTGATTGGTACATTATCAGTATGACCTTCTACAAGAAATTCGATATCTGGTTTGTCATTTACTACTTTTGCAACTTTACCAAGTACTTCGCGAGCTCTGGCAGAAACATTATAGCTGCCACTCTTGAATAGTAGTTTGTCTGAAATAGAAACATAAACCACTCCTTTTTCTACATTTACTTGTATGTCTTCATCTGCAAGATTACCAAGCGCTCCTTTAAGGCTAGTTACAAGAGCTAAGGTTACAGAATCTTTTTTGGTAATAGCATCTTGCATTGTCTTAATCTGTAAATCTTTTTCTTTGATACTCTCTAAAGATTTTTCTAGATTTTCAGCTTCTTTTGTTGATAGTGTTGCTAGATTACCAACATTATTTAATAAAGCAGAATTTTGATTCTTTAGGTTAGATACTTGATCTTGAAGAACTTTTAGTTGTGAGGTTGAGCTGGCTTTTTCTTCAAGACAGCTATTTAATTTTACGGTAGCTGAATTCAATAAATCCTGCGTCTTTTTTTGTTGGGCTTCTAGGTCAGAAAACTTCTTCTGCGAAACGCAAGAAGAAAGTAAAATTGCTAAAGAGGCCCCAATAATCATCGCTTTTTTCATTAGAAAATTTGTTTTAGTCTTATTTTGGTTATATAACTCAAAATTATTAAAAATGTGACGTAATACTAGGTCATTAACAATAATTTATTATATCCCCTTATAATTGATTGAAATGTTTACGTTTTAATATGAAATATTGCCATACAACGGAAAAATAAGTATAATATTTCCCCGTTTTTGAAAGTTTTTTTCGTTTTTTACATAAAGTGCTGAGGTTCTTATAGAAACTCATATGAGCTTTGAAAATAGCAAAAAAATGAGAAAATTTACCTTGTAGTAAAAATCTGAATGCTGCTAGACCATCTAATAGCATTCTAATAAGTACTAAAAACCACACTTTTTTTCCTGGTACATTCTTGACAAGCAGATAAAGACTATTTCTAAAATTGAGAAACGTTTTTTTAGGATTCATAGAATCCAGTGTAGCTCCGCCCAAGTGATGTACAATAGATTCACCTTCATACACGATTTTATATCCATTACTCTGTATTCTCCAGCATAGATCAATTTCTTCTTGATGTGCAAAAAAATCTTCATCCAATTTTCCTACACTCTCAAATACTTGTTTTCTTATAAATAAACATGCTCCACTGGCCCAAAATATAGGGATGCTATCGTCATATTGCCCGTTATCTTTTTCTAGTGTATCAAATATTCTTCCTCTACAATAGGGATACCCTAACTTATCTATATATCCTCCAGCAGCTCCTGCATATTCAAAATGAGTTTTCTTTTTATAGTCTAGTATCTTTGGTTGTATAGCGGCTACTTCATTAAAAGCTTGAAAAGTTTTAAGAATAGGTGCAAGCCAGCCTTTTGATACCTCTACATCACTGTTAAGAAGACAGTAAATATCGGCATCAATCTTTGCTAATGCATCATTATACCCTTTGGCATAACCTCCATTTATTTTATTCTGAACGACCCTTATTTCTGGAAAATGAGTTTTTACATACGTTACAGAGTCATCTGTAGATGCATTGTCTGCAAGATAGATAACAGCTTCCTGAGAGTTTTTTATAACCGATGGCAAAAACTGTTCTAGTAAGGATCTTCCGTTCCAGTTTAATATAACTATTGCGATATTCACGACTGCAAAATAAAGGGAATAATTAATATAACTCCTAATTCAGCTAAAAAAGTATACTCGTCAAAAAACAATAAATGGTATATCGTGTTATCTACTAGGTGTTTAACTGATTAAAAAAATAAATATTATTTGTGGTTTGGTATGTCTTTTAGAAAAGTGTATTTTTTTTCTATATAATTCATTTGGCAGTAATAATGTTCCAGACCGTTAGTAATCATTAAATATTCAGCATTTAAAGCAAGATTATAGCGTGCAATTTGATCAAATACTTCTTGAGTGATTTTTATACGTGTAGATTTACACTCTACAATAAGAAAGATACTTCCGTCTGGATTGAATATGATGATGTCATATCTTTTATTAAGGTCATTAAATTGTATTAATTTTTCTACATTAATAAGGGAATCAGGGTATTTTTTTTCATCGATAAGAAAATGTACCGTATGTTGTCGTACCCATTCTTCTGGAGTAAGAATGATAAATTTTTTGCGAATCTTGTCAAAAATAGAAACTTTATTTTCGCTATTTTTGAACCTGAACCGATACTCGGGAAAGTTAAGCTTTTGCATAACACAAATTTGATGATTTTTTCTGAATGGATGAAGTAAAGCAAATCGTAAGTGATATAAAAAATGGAAATATTAAACCCATATATTTCTTAATGGGTGATGAGCCTTATTATATTGATAGGATTTCTGAATATATAGATAAAAATGTACTGGCTGAAGAAGAAAAAGGATTCAATCAAATGGTACTATATGGTCGTGATGTTACTATAGATGATATTGTAGCCAATGCAAAACGTTACCCAATGATGGCAGAACGGCAAGTCGTTATTGTCAAAGAAGCACAAGAATTATCCCGTACGATAGAAAAACTGGCTCCTTATGTAGAGAACCCACAAATGTCTACTCTTCTTGTGATGTGCTATAAGTATAAGAAGATCGATAAGAGAAAAAAGCTGTATAAAATAGTAGCAAAGAATGGTGTTATTTTTGACAGTAAAAAACTTTATGAAAACCAAGTAGCAGATTGGATACGTAGAGTTTTAGGAGGTGCTAAATATAGTATAGAGCCCAAGGCAGCCCAAATGCTAGTAGAGTTTTTGGGTACTGATCTGGGTAAAATTAATAATGAATTAGATAAATTAAAATTAATAATCCCAGCTGGCTCTCAGATTACTGCAGACCAAATAGAGAAGAATATTGGTATAAGTAAAGAGTTTAATAATTTTGAACTCCGCAAAGCTATAGGAACCAGAAACGTAGTGAAAGCTCATTTGATTATCAATTATTTTGCACAAAACCCTAAAGATAACCCTCTGGTAGTTACCATTTCCTTACTCTATGGTTTTTTCTCTCAAGTACTGCAATACCATGGATTGGCAGATAAATCTCAACGTAATGTAGCTGGTGCGCTAAAAATCAATCCTTACTTTGTAAAAGATTATTCAGAAGCAGCCCAGAATTACCCAATGAGAAAAGTGAGTGCCATTATTGCTTTTATCAGAGATGCAGATGTAAAAAGTAAAGGAGTAGGAGCGTCTAATCTTCCTCAAGGAGATATCCTCAAAGAACTTCTTGTAAAAATTATGGGGTAATCTTTTACCAATTATTTTGATCAGTATTGCCCAGTAAAAAGAAATCACTTCTTTCGTATTTTAAAATATAAGATTTGATGGAGTGTTTTGCTGACTTCTAATAGGGTATACGATAATTAATACCTGTCTCTTTGTGAATGACAAAGAATATATAGTATAAAGATGAACTGATTTGTTGTCCTATAGAACTCATTTATACAAAAAAACGATTATTTCCCTTTGAATAAATGTAATACCAGTTATACTTTGAATTTACTGTAAAAGAAAAAATTATAAACTGATTATCACATAATTATGATAAAAAAGTACAAATAAAAGACAAAAAACAATGTAGATATTACCTAAAAAAATCAAAAAAAATTGTGCTTTTAGTTGGATATTATGTGTTTTGATTCTCTTGACAAAACCTCAAAAAGGCATCGTAAGGAGATTGAGGTTATTGTCGTTATTGAGGTTTTCTTGGTACTTGTTTTTGTGATTTTTTGGTGTACTATGTATTTTTTTATTCCCTTTAACAAAAAATAGTTATGTAACTCCCCCACGATGATGTTCTCTGTTTAGGAAAAAACATCAAAAAAGATATATCTATTTCTTATTTTTGACAGCATCAAACTGTAATACAGGAGTTGACAATTTGAAGTTCCCATTAAAAACAATAAACCAGAACGATAATTTATGATAACTGTTACTCACATTTTTCTATCTGCTTTAATCCTACTTTGTCATCTTAGAAAAAAGGAGCAAAACGTTTTGTGAATGATAGTAAACACACTATTTTGCTCCTTCAAAATAAATGTTTCACAAATTAAACAAAAGCGTGCTATAATAGATAGTATCCGCCAAAAAAAATGATTCCAAAACCCCTGAATTTTTGGAATCTGTCCGTTCTAGTTTTACTTCCTTCTTTTCAGATTTTAGTACGCACTTTAAGATTGTCAAGTTTTCTTATAGGCAACACGCCTTTGATTACTTTCAATCGCTTTTCAAACTAGAAAAGAAGACTGTAAACTGCCAGAATATAGCAGATCACTTGTCTTGTTTGGATCAACAAAGCATTAATCATTTTATCAATAGCGATTGTTGGTCGTTTAGAAATTTAATGGACCAAGTAGCCTTAGAATCTTCAAAGATGTTTGTTAATAATAAACAACCTA
>NZ_PGUB01000046.1:0-38699 GCF_002924285.1 Aquimarina sp. I32.4
CTCCAAACTATTGTGCCTGCGGTGCCTTCGGTTAAATCGATCGTTGATCCCATACATACTGCCGTAGCGCCTGTAATTGCGGCTGCCGTAGGAAGATCGTTTACCGTTACTGTATGGACTGCAGAGGCAGTGGATGTACAGCCGTTTCCATCAGTCACAGTGTACGTAATATCAGTCGTTCCTGAACTTACTGGCGTTACTACTCCTGATCCGTCTATCGTAGCGACTGCCACATTAGACGAACTCCATACTACCGTGCCTGCGGTTCCTTCGGTTAAATCTATCGTTGCTCCCATACATACTGCAGTAGCGCCTGTAATCGCAGTGGCCGTTGGTAAGCTATTTATCGTTACTGTATGTACTGCAGAGGCAGTGGATGTACAGCCGTTTCCGTCGGTCACAGTGTACGTAATATCGGTCGTTCCTGCTGAGACTGGAGTTACTACTCCTGATCCATCTATCGTAGCGACTGCCAGATTAGAAGAACTCCATACTATCGTGCCTGCGGTACCTTCGGTTAAATCGATCGTTGATCCCATACAGACTGCCGTAGCGCCTGTAATTGCAGCGGCCGTTGGTAAGCTGTTTACTGTTACTGTATGGACTGCAGAGGCAGTTGATGTACAGCCATTTCCATCAGTCACGGTGTACGTAATATCGGTCGTTCCTGCACTTACTGGAGTTACTACTCCTGATCCATCAATCGTAGCGACTGCCAAGTTAGAAGAACTCCAAACTATTGTGCCTGCAGTACCTTCGGTTAAATCTATCGTTGCTCCTATACATACTGCTGTAGCGCCTGTAATTGCAGCGGCCGTTGGAAGGTCGTTTACGGTAAGAATTGCTGTATTTGAAGTTACAGTAGTACACACATATGTAGAACTTGAAACAATAACTCTGTATTCATTTCCATTATCTGCAATTAATCCATTTGTAATTGTCAACGTAGCTGTATTCGTTGTACTATGAATCCCTGTATCTATTAAATCTTCCCAAATAGTACCATTAAATAATTGCCATTGATAGGCATCTCCATCAGAGGTCGCTACGGTAAATGTGGTACCTCCTCCTGAACATATTGTTGCATTTATTGGTTGTGTCGTTATTGAAGGAGCTATTCCTGCTGTGGTTACATTAACATTTGTTCCTGTATATCCATCGCTTCCAGAAGTAACCACTCCATTTCCATCTACTGTAAGCCCAGATCCAAAAGTACCACTTCCTAAGTATCCATTGGTATCTCCATCGGTAAATCCTGCTTCAACAACATCATTACACCCATCATTATCACTATCTAATTCTAAGAAATTAAAATTAGTATCTGTATCACTATCAGCAACCGTATAATTCACGGTTCCACTACTTTCATTCCCTGATCCTTGAACTGTATCTGGAACACCGTCTCCACTTACTGCTCCTGATACAACACCATTTACATGAGCTTGATTATGACCAGCTTCAACAGCATCATAAATTCCATCATTATCACTATCTAAATCTAACCGATCTACAATAGTATCTCCATCGGTATCACGATCAAAGCACAATACAAAGGAATTTGCTTTGAAAACTAACCAAGAATCGTATAAATTATCACCATTATCGGCTACTCCGATTTTGATTGTATTGTTTCCTGCATTTAATACCGCAGAAAAAGTGATTGTTTCTGTAAAGCCATCTGCTTCAATATTGATTGCTGTAGAGACTGTTTCATTATCAACAAATGATCCGCTATCTACTGTATTATTTACTGTATCTATACTTAATTGAGCTCCTGACGGTGTTAATGCCAAATTGGTTCCATTTACAAAGATTTTTGGAGCATCATTTAATCCAGTGTTTACATAATCGTTATACTCTTCTGAAGCAAAAACGAATTGTCCTGTAATGATGGTTTCAGCTGGTACATTAATCACAATTTCTAAACTAGCCACATCAAATTCTGAAGAACCTCCTCCAAAATCAGGATCTGATCCTCCCCCTCCTGCTCCTGTTCCATTAGAACCATCTCCTAAGGCAAAAGGAGAAGAGAATTGATTTGATAGAACATCATCTAATTCAAGCACATTACCTGAAGAAAATATAATCCCTCTATCAAATCCAACAAAAGCGTTTAGAGCTCCTCCACTGCTTGTTATTTGATCACCATCATTGAATGTTCCTATTTGAGTTACTGCTCCAGTTCCCATATTAACAGTAGAAGAAACCAGGGTAAGGTCTGTATTTGGGACAAATAAAAGGTTTGCTAATGTATTTGCATTACTTTCTGCTGTTATCTCAAAAATAGAGTTGGTATCATCTACTAATTCTACTCCAAATGTTCCTCCTCCTAAATCACACTCATCTCTATCTAAAATTCCATCATTATCATCATCTAAATCTAATGTATCTATAATACCATCTGCATCTGAGTTTACAGTCAAAATTGCAGGCCCTGCAGGATCTATAATTTGTCCATCTGATACGGTATCATCTCCAAATACCCCATCTGTGAGTACATAAGACGCAGTAGCTACAGTTCTAGAACCAATGGTTGTTGTGCCTAATCCTGTTGTAAAGTTCTGAAATACATCTGTAGCTCCCCCTGGAGTGGTTGGCCCATATTTTCTATACTCAAATCCAGCAAGAGAATTTGTTATATGCCAATAATATGTTACAGTTACATCATCTCCTGGTGTTACACAATCTAACGTAAAGTCTACCAGACCATATGGATAATTATATGTTGTATCTCCTGTTGCTAATTCTGTTTCTAATACTGTACTAACACTAGAGATTTGTATACAAACCCCTGTAGTTTCTACAGTTACATATCCAGTACCATCAGCTATTGGTATTGACGCTACATTACCTTGTATAGAGTCTGGAATACCATCTCCGTTACCATCACCCCCATTGGGTCCTTCATCTTCAATAACTGCTATTACCCCGTCACCGTCCTCACAACCTGTAGCAATACCATTATCTGTAACTGCTGCTACAACTCCTGTGCTATAAGAAGCTGCTACCACTAATCCTCTTAAATTTACTGTACTGTCTATAACTCTCAAAGGTTCTGTTGCAACATTACCAGGATTATATACTCCTCCATCTGCACCATCTGCATTCCAATCATTATATGCTTCATTGGCATCACTACATCCATCACCATCACTATCTAAGGATTGAAAATTAGGTGTTCCAGCTGTAGTTGTTATCGTGTAATTAAGGATTCCTGACTCAACACTTGTTTCTATACCATCATACAAACCATTTGCACCAGACCCTGTAACGGCTCCTGTAATTCTTCCTGCTGTATTTGGTAATCCATGACCAGCTTCATCTGCATCATAAATACCATCATTATCACTATCTAAATCAAAAAAGTCTGGAATTCCATCTCCATCAGTATCAAATATTGCTTGGATCGCATCATCTGCATTCCCTACCAAATCATTGGTATCATCATCATCTAGGTACGCAAAAACATTGTCATTATCTACATCAGCATAGGGATCAGAAGGTGATTCATCTATATTAGGGATTCCATCATTATCAACATCTATATCTAATGGGTCTAAAACAAGGTCATTATCATCATTGAAGGCTGAAATTGCAGTAGGACATGAGAAACCATCATTACTAGTTGTAGGCACTGTAGAGTTTAAAAAAGATGCTGTGGGAGTTGGAGTATCATAATTATTAATCATATACATTCCTCCATCATTATAAGATACATATAGACGATCTTCTCCATCTGTAAATGCAGCTCCAAAATTAGTTGCTGTGGGAGTTCCCAGACCTGAGGTTTCTGTTTTTACTAGTGTGGTAACATCCCAACTAATCAACAAATCTGTATCAGTAACACCATATAATTTACCATTAATAAAAACTACATCATTGGTATTTTTTGAGGTTCCTCCTGTAAACGTCACAGTCACTACTGCTGGTGAACCTCCAACAGGAAGAGTCGATATGTTTTCTATTTTGTCATAATGCCTTCCTCTATTAATCCATAAATTATCACTAGCATCTACATCTCCTGATATTCCACCTGTGCTCATATTAATTAAAGCACCTAAATCCTGAAAAGCTCCATCTTCTCCTATACGAAGTAAATGATTATTGATTGGACTAGAACCTCCACCTTTACCAATGGCATATACATAATTATCTACTCTATTATATCCTGTGGCATTATATAATTGACTTACTGCAATTGGATCAGAATACTCTCCTGTTATAGGATTATAACTTCTTAACTCTCCGTTTATAACTTGAAAAAAGTTTTGCGGACAACTAAAAGGGGTGAGTGTACATGCTGTAGATACTACCACATTATTTAAGTAATCTGGATTAGGTGTTGTATACCCATCTACGGCACTTGTAACAACTCCATCTTTATCTACGGTTACCACAAAAGAGCCTAAAATCCCGTCACTACTATCATCTGTAAAACCCGCTTCTAATACATCACTACAAGTATCACCGTCACTATCTGTAGATTGAAAATTTGGAGCCCCTGAAGCATCTGTATTTGTTATAGTGTAATTAAGTACTCCTGATTCTGCAACTGTCTCTACACCATCAAATAAGCCATTGGCTCCAGATCCTGTATCCTGCCCTGTAATTCTACCGTTTGTATGTGGTAAACCATGTCCTGCTTCTACCACATCATAAATACCATCATTATCACTATCCAAATCAAAAAAATCGGGTACTCCATCTCCATCTGTATCAAAACTTGACTCTATTGCTCCATCTGCATTACCTGTTCCTGGAGCAGCGTCATTATCATCTAAATAAGCAAAAACCAGATCTGCATCTGCATCTGCAAAAGGATCTGAAGGGGATTCATCAATATTTGTTAATCCATCTCCGTCTAAATCTAAATCTAAAGGGTCTAGATTATTATCTCCATCCTGATCAATAGCCGAAGGAGCTAATGGGCATGAAAAACCATCATTACTGGTTGTTCCCGCTGTAGTATTTAAAAAATAAGCTGTTGGTGTTCCTGTTGTATAATCATTGATTAGATATAGTCCTCCATTATTATAAGATACATATAATCTATCTTGATCATCTGTAAATGCAGCTCCATAATTGGTAGATGTGGGAGTTGTAAGGCCAGAGACATCAGTTTTTGTCAAGGCTACAAGGTCCCATATAATCAAGTTTGCTGTATTACTTACTCCATATAGTTTACCATTAATAAATGCAACATCATTGGTGTTTTTTGATGAACCTCCTGTAAATGTAACAGTAACTACTACAGGAGATCCACCTATAGGAAGAGTTGATAGGTTTTCTATTTTATCATAGTGTTTCCCTCTATTAATCCATAAGTTATCACTATCATCCACATCTCCCGATATTCCTCCTGATCCCATATTAATCAAAGCACCTAGATCTGATATTGTTCCATCTACATCAATACGTATCAAATGCCCATTGATAGTACCAGCTTTTCCTATAGCATATACGTAATTATCTATTCTATTATAGCCCGCTGCATTGTATATATCTGAAGTATGAATTGGAGCCGAATATTCTGCTATTATAGGATCATAACTTCTTAATTCACCACTGATAACCTGATAAAAAGTAGAAGGGCAACTAAATTGGCTAAATCCAAAAAACCCTGATAACATTATTGTTATAAGGAGTATATATGACAAGTCTGCTTTACTTTTTTTAAGTTGTTTTTTTGCCTTAATTAAATCTTGTATTAAAAATATAAATTGGGGACGTATTTTCATATTTATTAGTTTTTGGGTGGTCAGACCTAGACTGATATAAGCACATATAAAACTGCCCATAATCACAATTGATCATATTGGCATCATTACAATAACTTATTGATAAACTATTTATACTAAAATTGTTTTATTCTTTGTTTGAAGTGATTCTAAAGAATCTATCTCTTCTTTTTCTTGAGAAATACATATTATAACAATCTCTTCTTCTTGCAGAACATTATCTTGCAGAGTAAATTTGTTATAATTCTGAAAAGAATCATGGGCAATAACGAACTTGTTACTTTTGTCAATAAGAATAGTTTTGATCTTTACAGTTATACTGGTTACAGAAACTGTATCACGTTGTACACTTTCTTGATCTATATAATTATTCTTATATATTTGGGTATGATAACTATCATCAAATAAAAGCCCCGAAGTAGTTTTTAAAAAAGAATATGCTATAAAAGAATACACTATCAGTAATAGCGTGAGCATTCCTATTAAAATCACAGTACGGTAATCAAGTGTCTTATTGATTTGCTTTTGAATAAAATTGGCATCAATATCATTACAGATATCGTTTGTAGAAGTAGATTCTGGTACATCTTTTGACGCAAAAAAATGAAACCTCATAATAGCTAATTTAAAATTAAGTTGATCGTTATTCAGACCCCTATATTGTTGGCTCGCCATAAGTCTTACAATTGAGGAGTTGTATTTCTGTTATTCTCTATTTTATGTTTTTAGTATTAACTATTCATAAAAACAGAGCTCTTTTTTATTTTTATGCTATCCTTCATAAAAACAATATGCTATATTAAGTTTTAAAAACCGCTAAACGTTTTTCAAAATAAAGCCTGCATAGATTACATATAAAAAATTCAAGCGATAAAAATATCGTTGTTTTTTTTGATGAGAAGGAAAAAATAGTACTTTCCATAAGCAATTTATTTCATTAGTTTAAGTTCATTAATCATATTATTTAAGGGGTATAAATAATATAGTTTCTAAACAGCAGTAGAAGCATTTTTTATTAAAAAGAAGTCTGCCTGAATATCACACTTGACATGGTGATGTATGAAATAAAATGTCTTGCGTAATTTTTTTTATAAGCAATACTTGTTTTTAAAAATCTAACTCTTTTTACATGTGTTTTTCAACATTATAAATTTATACATAAAACTTTGATTATAAATATCTTAAAACATCAAAATAATTATGGGTTAACCATAGTTTTAGACAAAAAGCATGATTTTCCCCATAAAAGCACCCTAAAATAATCTTCAATTATGGTTTATAAGTATAGTCATTACATTTATTGGTCATAAAATAATCTCCCCTTATTCTACTCATTAACTTTATTTTCACCACATACTTTCTATAAAAAAGTTCTTTTTAAACTTTTGAAACAGTACTAATAATATCAAATAGACTAGGTATAATTTCAAAAGTTAAAAGCCATAAAAAAAGAGATTACCTTATGGCAATCTCTTTTACTATTTATCTTTTTACTATATCTTATTTACATTTTGATTAATCGTTTTTGAACGGTTTTTTCATTTACACTAATTTTAATAAAATATTGTCCGCTTGGTAAATCTCTCGTTGGTATTTTTATTCTATCCATATTTTTATATGATTTAAAGAATAATGATTGCCCCAAATTATTAAAAACTTCAATATAAGTATCTTGATCCTTATTCTCTTTTATTGTGATATACACCTGATCATTAAAAGGATTAGGATACACTGAATAATGATCTTCTTTGATAATTATAGAGGTTGTCTCTTCTTGTATCACTATTTCTTTTTCTGGCGGCGTATTATTCTCACTAATCATATTTCTATTTACTTTGGCAGCAGCTGCACTACATCCATTTATTACTACATCATCAATATACACCCAATCAGAATTACCCGAGGCATCTGCTCTGAATCTAAGTTTTGTATTTGCTGTAAATGGGCCTAAGATTACAACCTGATCGTTATAGCGTTGGTTGTTTACAAACTCATCTGTAAGATTCCATTCTGCTACTGTAGTAAAATTAGCTCCTCCATCTGATGATATCTGCAACCAGAAATCTTCATTACTATTATCCATACTTCTGCAGTAATACGAGAAATTGATTGTTAACTCCTCATAACTTGTCATATCAAAGCTTGTTGTTGTCATCACAGATGTAGAAGTATTATCTTGTAATCTAATGCAATAAGAGCCTGAATTTGCATAAGCAGCATCATTACTATTTCTTCTTGCATCAGAGCCTCCATCTATCCATACGCCCCATCCTGATTCAAAATCTTCTGTATCAATCACTGTATAGGTACACTCTACAGGGTTTGGATCAACAATACATCCTGCAGTAAGAACTTGTGCAGGCGTCAATGCCGAGCTATATACAACAACCGCATCCATTTTTCCTGTATAGAAATTATCTGTTATTTGCCCAAAACTATCTTTCTTTTGCACACCTCCTATTCCTCCTGATCCTATATGAGTAGGAACAGAACTAGGCGCGCTAGTACTAGAAGATACGGCAACACCATCAATATATAATGTATGAGCGGTACTAGCTCCATTATAAACTACTGCAACATGATGCCATGCACTATCTGAAGGGAATGGAGCGCTTAAACTATCAAAAACGGTAGCACTGTTTCTTACCATTGATTCCAGATTCGTTCCATTCAGTCGTAGCACAACACCGCTGATTCCTCCTCCTTCTTCAAAAAGGTTTTGTACCCCTGATAGAGCCGTAGGTTTGATCCACATGGCTACACTTCTTGTTGTCATAGATGCAATCAAAAATGGTCCAGGGTTTTCACTGTACTGTATTTTGGTCGCTCCATCAAACACAAAAGAGCGATCTCCCTCTTTAAAATCAACTGTATCATAGGTAAGTGTACCCACAGTTGCTAGAGAATCATTACTATTGGTAGATGCATCATTAATATCTATTCCTGTATCAAAATTCCACAATGCCAAATATGATGTTGGTGCAACACATGATGTTACAGGAGTTGTTATACTTATAATTTCTGGCAATGGAACTGTAAGCCCACTACTTCTATAGGTTGGTAAAGGGGCTGCAATAGTTACCAAATAATTACGTAAATCTGTACTTAAATCATTGGCTATAGTGAGTGTTGCTGTATCAGGGCTACCTGATAACAAATTATTAGCTTCTCCAATATCTGTAATTAGGTCATACATTTCATAAGAAGCTGTCTCATAATTATGAATCAATTTATAATCTCCTTTTCTTATTATAGATACTGGTCTTTGATCCCGTTTTGAGTCAATCAAATATCCTGGGAAATGCCAATAAATCGCATCTCTACCCAAATTAGGGTTCGTACCATTGAGCATTGACCATTGACTCACCCCATCGATCGCATATCCTGCTGGCAATGTTCCTCCAGCTGCTTCTACCAAGGTAGGGTATAGATCAAATGCTACAACGGGAGTATTATTAATTGTTCCTGTATTTGCTAATAACCCTTCTGACCAAGCTATGGTAACAGATCGTACTCCTCCTTCATAATGCTCTCCTTTCATCCCTCGTAGTGGACCATTATCATCTGTACCAATAGCACCTCCATTATCAGAAATAAAATATACAAGTGTATTGGCTGATAGCATATGCCCTGGATTTCTTGGGTCTGGAGTTGTTTTTAGGTAATCGATCAATCTATTTATTGTTTGATCCATTCCTTCTGCTATTGCTGCTTGACTAACGTTGGTATGCCCCATTGTACTAGGATTAGTTGTATTTTTGGCTACATACTTTGCATACAAATCAGGTCTTGCATTGGCAGCTCCCCAAGGACCATGTATTGCATAGTTGCTAAAATGCATAAAAAATGGGGATGTATTATTTGTATTCATAAAATCAATAGCAGCATCTGCCATTGCATCTGTTACATGTTTTGCTGTCCCGTCTAAAGAAGCATCTCCTGCCAAATCCATTGATTCACTGAGTGTATAAGGTGAAGCATAGGCATCTAGTTCTGGCCCAATATTACCATGAAAAGTCCATACTCCTCCTGATTGTGATGCAAAATAACTACCTGGCGAACCAGGAGATCCTCCCCCGTAATTCATATCAAACCCTTGATCTGTAGGCGCATTGCTCATACTACCACCTGAATGATACTTTCCAAAATGTGCAGTGGTATACCCTGCTGTTTTCAGTACTTCTGCTACAGTAATAGCACTAGAAGGAATTTCATCTTGCCCGTTTGAAAGCCCTTGACTTGGCCCTACCAATAATGTAGAGCTCCCTCCACGATTTAATCCATTTACTGCAAATACATTATTATCTGGTCTCGATGCATATTGCCCGCTTAAAATTGCTGCTCGTGTTGGTGCGCAGTTTGCTCCATTTACATATGCCTGCGGAAAAGCAATACCTTGACTTGCTAATGAGTCTATTGCAGGTGTCTCATAAAAATCGCTAGGATTATTAAGGTTGGTTGCCCCTGTACTTACTTGTGACCATCCCATATCATCGGCAATAATAACCACAATATTAGGAGATTGTGCATACATCGAACTACTCATACAGATAGCGAGTAGTAGTACTAAAAAATTTGTTGTTGTTTTCATTTGTTAATTGTTTTTTGGGTCATCGTAGAGTTTATAAATTTCTATTTATAAAGTATTTATAGTACCTGCTCATCGCAGGTTTTGCAATTCTTATTCACCTTACTAACTAGATATAACGTAAACATTCATTGTATCAAATATTTGTTTTAGCCAGAAAGACTATATCTCTATAGGAGGTTTTGAGAAAAAATCAACTTTCTTTTAATTCTTATTTTGGATTGTGTTATTGGTCTATTAATTATATATCTGTAGTAGAAGTATCTTTTTTAGTACAACCATACTTCTACTACATAGAGGTCAAAATCATGATTCTACACTACCTAGAATAGGTCTTATAAAAAATAATTGTAGCAGTATCAATAAAAAAATAAATAGGGTCATAAGTAGTTTGTTTATAATTAACACCATTTCCAACTTAAATTCACTCAATAAAACCGCGCCTTTTTGTCTAATATTTCAAAATAAAACACAACCGTAGCCCTGCTATGCTTGAATTTTCTTTTTCATCTAAGCCAAAAATCCATCATTCTTCTTATGAGTAAATTTAAATTAGAACTGGTATAATAAGATCATTATACTCATGTATTTGGGAACATGAATACTTCTACAGTATGACAATGGTGTTTAAATAGAAATTTATATGAATTACTGAGTAAAAAATGTATTCATAACAAGGGGCGATAGTATGATACGCTCAATAAAACATGTTGAGAACAATACGCTTGTTAAGTTTTTCTTAACACTACAAAAATATGGATAATACTTTGATTTAAAATAGTTTAACCCATCAAAATAATTACGGAAAAACCATATTCAAACATTATTTTATTCTCTTATTATTCAACAACTTATTAAAAACCTAAACTTTTATTGGCAAATAAAAGCATATTGATGAGGATTTACTCAAAGCAACAATATTAGAGATTTTTCACTGAGAAGTAATTGAGTTCTTCACTCTTTGTTTTACAGTAAATTAACATTTACCATGATAATTCTATTATTTTTTCTTTTCTAGATCAAAGGCTCTAGCTTTACCATACCATACAGTATTGTTATCTAGATCCCAACGTATCTCAATATTCCTATACATAGTATTTTCTTTAGAATTACTACTTATATAATTAAGCACTTCTCCTCTTTTGTTTTTTAGAATTATGGTAGCCATATGGTCGCTACCTTGCCCAGGCATAGCAAAAGGCATTTGTTCTTGATAGAGTTCTAGTTGATACTTCTTATCAGGACTCCATTCTGTTTTCATCAAAGTTATATTCTCTAACGTACTGTCATAACAAGAACCAAATTCTTGTTTTCTTTGTATTTCTCCGTTTCTATACGAACTCCATTCTCCACAGGGGCAATCTGCAAACTCTCCTATTTGCTTATACTTAAAAACATTTTTTAATGTACCCTTGCTATATTTGTTTAGCGTTTTCACTAATAATAAAGAGTCGCAATCTTTACTATTACCCAACCATCTAACTTCGTTAGCAATAATACCTTTTATCTCTGTTCCTTGCTTATTAAATAATGTATCTGTTTCTATAGAAGTTGAGCACCCTTGTAATACACCTGTATATTTTATCGAGACGATATTTCCTTTCCAATAATTAACCGTTTTTTTAGTGGAATCAGTAAGATGATTTACAATTTTATGAATTCCGTTTATATCTGTTTTGTTTACTGCATCATGCCAATATATGGTATCTCTTGTTTGAGCAAAGCCCTCTGCAAAATATGAGATTAATAAAATGATTAATACACATTTAAATTTCATCCTTTTTTTGAGTCTTAAATTTTAATCCAGATGTATTCTCTAATTATTCTATAGTAAGGTTATTTAACCTAGTAACATCTATATTTTTCAAAGTTCCTTTTACGGTTTTTATATCTCCTTTGAGATCGTATGTTTTTCCTTTTACTGTTATCAAAACTCCAACTTCTTTTATCCCATTCTTTGATTGTTTATCATAAACCTGATACGTAGCGTCCTTATTTTTGAAGGTTAACTCCTCTTTGGTTTTATTAATAAGAAAACCATCATCTTCACTTATTGAGTTCAACGGGTAATTAAACTCAACTACTTTATCTTTTGTAAGCAAAATATAATTCAACTCAGTACCATAAAGAGTAAAGACTATTACTTTTTTACGATTCTTCTGCAACTCAAATGAAAAGAGTTTTACCGTCTCTTCTTCTTCTAGATCAATATATTTTTCGATAGTTTCTGACTCTGTATCACCATCCCATGTCCTTGTGGTAGTGGTAAGGTATGGTAGATTCATAGCATCTTCTTCTATCACTAAAACTGGTTTTGGAATCCCTTCTATCACTTTGAATGTTGAAAATTGATGCCAACAACATCCACTTTTGGTCATTGTATGGATGGTTTTATTCTTTTCATCAATTTTAAACAATCCGCAATACTCCTGCCCTAGTCTTGTAAATTCTTTACTATGAACTAGCTCATTGTTCTTATCCAAATAAATCTGAAAAGATGGCCCATGATAACAACTATGTTGCCCATCCATTATAGCTATATCTGGTGTCCCGTCAAAATTAAAATCCTGACTTATAAGAATACTCTGCTCTTCATAAGGTAATTCTAGAACATTGGTTTTTACTTCTTTGTTATCATCTAAATCAAAAATCAACTCTTCTGATTTGATTTCTATCAATTTTTTGTTTGATGATTTACTATAGATAACAATAGTTCCTTTTTTAAAAACATGATCTTCTTGCCCCTGATCTATAGTAAGTTTACCAATATATTTTGTAGAAAAATCACGTATTGTATATTCTTCCTGAGCTATTGCACTCACAGAGAGTACTAGTAGTACTAATAAAGTTTTGAGTTTCATTGATTTCTTTGATTATCTGCCCCTATAACAAACTTACATGAATAAGAATGGTCATTTTATTATCTAATCGCTTTATGTTTATTTCTTGTATAAATATACTCCAAAAAAAAGAGGTTATTTTACAAACAACCTCTATATATCTAGTAATACCATATGTTTTTTATATAAATCCTCTTTTTCTAGCTTCTTCTAGCAACATTTGGTCATCTGCCTTGGCAATAGAAAACATTTCTTTGATTTGGTTTTTTCTTTTCTCGATAGCACTTAGAGATAAACTCACATAATTAGGAAGATTTTTGGTCTTTACCCCACGAGATAAATGATATAAAATCTTAAGGTTTTTCTCATCTAGAGAAAACTTATTGGTCATCATTTTTCTAAAATGATCATTGACCGTTGCACTGTAATACGCCTTACCTTTTATAATATTATTAAACGCTAATAATAGCTCACTAGAGGTAAGATCACTTTTGATCAAAAATCCAGAAGGATTAATATTTTTAAGAATATTGTGTATTCTATGATCCTCTCTATGCATGGTCAATATAATTATCTTTGATTTTGGCAGTAATTCTTTTGCGTGTTTTGCCAAATCTTCTCCAGAAGTTATAGATCCATCAGACGAAGGTGGTAATTTGATATCCACAAAAAGCATATCATAAGGAATCGATTCTGATGATTTTACTATACTCGCATATGCATCATCACAATTGGATGCTATATCTATTTTGATTTGATATTCTTTTTGATTTTCTCCTAACAAGGTATTTTTGTACCCCTCGATAATCATAGGATGATCATCAATCATAAGAACTTTTAACTTTTTTTTCATCTTAAAAAAATTTGTTTTTTAGGTTTTAAAAATTTTGCCCATACTAAGTAACTCTGCTATCTAAAAAATAGTATATCTCGTTACTCTTCGTACAATTCTTCTACTCTAGAAGGTATCGGTACACGTACTGATACGGTGGTTCCCGAATTCTCGTTGCTTAAAAACTGAACTTCTCCATTCATCTGGTTAACTCTGGAGGTAATATTTTTTAAACCAATTCCTTTTTTAACCTTATTTGTTTTGAAACCTATTCCATCATCTAAAATAGTAAGATTTATGGTATCATCCACAAAATCAAAATTAATTTTTATAGTACTGGCCTGTGCATGTTTAAAAATATTCTGCATAGATTCCTGCAAAATTCTAAAAAAGTTTACCTTTTTCTGATCATCTATCTCCTCCCAATCAATCTCTTCTGCATTATTAAACTCAAAGTCTAATTTATGTACCCCGCATAAATCTTTGATCATATTTTCTACAGCATCTATATACGCAACATCAGATGGCAAGGTCTCTGCCCCCAGATCATGAGAGATCAATCGTATTTCTTTTTCTATAGCTTTGAGCTCATCTATATATTTATTTCTTGCCTCTGTAAACCCATCATTGGCACGCTGGTTGATCCCATCTAGACTAAGCCGTACCCCAAATAATCTACCCAATACGCCATCATGCAATTCTTCAGACATGCGTTGCTGCTCCATCTGCCTACCTTCTTCTAGTTTTACCTGTTGATTGAGTAATAATCGATAAATCTCCTCATTAGACTCCTGCTGGGTTTGCGCAAATAGCAATTCTTTATTGCTTTGTTGTTGTTTAAAAATGATATACCCCAACAAAAACAAGGCGGTCAAGCCCAGTATAGTAATAATCAAGATTTGATTCTCTTTGCTTATTTGTTGGTTTTTTTCTACAATCTCATCTGTTTCAAACTTTATTCGTGCAAATTTATCTCTAAACAATCGTTCTTCTTTGATCAAACTATCGTTGAGTTGTATATATGTATTAGCATATTGCAAACCTGTATCACTATCTGACACCTCAGATAAGAGTTGATATGCTTTTAATAATTCTTCATTGTTTTTTAAATCTAAAGAGATATCACGGGATTGTTCTGCATATTGTTGTGCAATACTATCTTTTCCTACAGATTGATAATACTCTGCTAGATGCAACGTATTGGTAGCCATACCATATTTATCATCAATACTATCCCGTATTCTTAAGGCTTTATAAAACAAATCAGGAATCTCTGTCATATCTTTAGATAAAAAATTCACATAGGCTAAATTATCTATCAATCTAGCATGTCTTCTTGGGTTTTTAGCTAAAAACTCTTTATAAGATAAAGCTTTATGATAATATTCTTTTGATTTATTATAGTTTTGTTGGGACTTATACACCGTTCCAATATTATTAAAAGAAGTCAACGTTCGTGGAATTTCATTACTTGTTCCTTTACTGTATTCTATCGCTTTTAAATGGTATTCAATAGCTTTATCATACCTTTCTAGATATTTTGTCACAGTCCCTAAATTAGTATAACATAAAGGTAAATATTCATTATTTTCGGCTTGGGCAAACTTTTCTAAAGCTTTTATAGTTACCGATTCACTCTCTGTATAATCTTTAGTTTTTCTTAATATTAATGCTAAATCAATTAAAATTTTTCCATGTTCAAATGCATAATCTTTAGGTATGTATTTTTTAGGATCTAAGGATTTATAAATTTTATCAGCTTCATGAAAATTCTGGAGCGCTAGGTCTAATTCTGATCTTGATTGCCTATAATAAATTCCTAAATACGCATATGACGAAGCTATACTCAAAGAATCGTTAATACTTTTTGATACTTTTAAGGCTTTTTCATTCATTCTTCTATAACTATCATATTCCTTCATACCATAGTACACCAAAGAAATCTTATGAATTTTTTGAATTTTAAAAGAATCATCATTTAGCGTTGCATAAATACTATAGGCCTTATCTAGGTTTTCTTTTCTATCCTCTATAGTGTTATTTTTATCCTCTGCTTTTTTTATATAAGAATTGATCAAATTGGTTTTTAATTCTTTATTTTCTATTGGCTTATTACTATCATTACAACTGATTATAAGCAAAATAACGATAACTAATCGATATAAGATTTTAAGCATCTTTAATAATTTTTACTTCTAAAGTAAACAATTATATACAATGAAAAAAGCTCTAAATTAATTTAGAGCTTTTTTGATGTTTCATCTAGTTTAAATTAAAAATTTAATTAGGTGCTAACTAGGAATTTTGACTAACTTGAGTAGGTTGTACTCCTTCACCATCTTCATCCTCTCCAAAAGTATCCTCTACTTCAATTCCAACCTCATCATTTACGGTATCAGCTTCACAAGCGATAAAAAAAGTACTTAAAAATAATATTGCGAATAATGTTTTGATAGTTTTCATAATCTTAGTCTTTTAATTTTTTAAACTTAATTTCTTACAAAAGGCTCTTGCCTTTTTGGGGGGGTTAATTAGTTATTATGTTTCTGTTTCGGTTCACTTGCGCAAGTGATTTTATTTTTTCACTAGAGTTACTTCTTACATTTTTTCTTGTCATTTTGTATCTCTAATTGTACACTACAAATGTAGTTTGATTCTGCCCAGATGCCTAATATATTAAAGAGTGTTTAGTACTTAGCCCCCCGTGGATAGTACTTGAACAGCTTATACGAGTAAATGGTCGTATTTTGGTCTTCTTATTTTTGTAGGAAATTATTTACTAATGATATCATAATACAAAAAACACCATTATCCTACAAAAAAAACCGATAAATCTTACAATTCATCGGTCGACATTTTTTATAACCCTATAGCGTTATTATATAAATATTAAACTCTTTTTTGCCAACGAGTCTTTTATCTCTTCTACATTGTTTTTATATGATTTTGAAAAAGGGATGAGGGCATCAGAATTTTTTATAGCACATTTGGCTTTGCCAAAATGTATCCTCGATACATAATCGGTATTTATAATATAACTATTATGTATCCGCACAAAATGATCGGGCAATAATTGCTGAAAATGTTTTAAGGTTTTAAACGCTTCTACCTTATTGCCATTGCTCATAATAAAATCTGTAGTATTATTATCTGCTTTCAAGTAGAGCACATCATCTACATCTACAAACCGGTAATCACCGTAGGACCTAAAGCATAAAGTGTGATCTCCTGCCTGATCAAAGTCTTTTTCAAACCTAAGTAAGGTCTTGGCGATTTGCCGCTTGCAAAACGGCTTAAGAACATAATCCATAATCCTATTACGTATCCCCTCTATAGCATAATCAGCCGTTTTGGTAATAATTACAAATTCAGGGAGTCTTGATATATATTTAGAGAGTTCTGTCATCAAAGAAAACTTGGTCTTATCACCATGCATACCTGGCACCTCTGGTTCTAGAAAAACAATTCTAGGTCTTCTCTCTAAAATTAGATCTAGCGCTTCTTGCTCATTTTTTGCAATTCCTGTACAGATATAATTAGGTTTTTCTTCTAGAGAAATTTGTATAGAATTTGCTATTTTTTTGTCGTTATCTATTATTACATACGGATATTTCATAGGGTAATCGTTTAGTAATTTTGTGTTGATGGATTGTCGTTGAGTTGTTATACCGACAAGATAGGACATTAAGACACTTTCTTGTATACGGTAAAACCGTAATATTATTGAGGAAATGCTTCATGCTCAATTAGTTACATTAAGCACTTCATCGATATTAAAACGCTTTTTATCGAAAAAAAGTATGTTTACACAAAATTTAAGCAATTAACAGTATTATTTTGATTTTGTTAAAAAAAAGCAAAAATGACGTTTATCTGTTTAAAAAAATCGATAAAATACCCCCTAAACGACTTCCTTCTATAAAGATATAACAGACATAATACGCCTCTATATCAAGAATTAAAACTAAAAAAAAGCCGCTCTTGTATATTCAATAATTTTGAATAGTTTTAACCCACTTTATACAATAGAACTTATCTAAGTTTGTATACCATAAATAATAAAGAGATATGCAAAATATAGTAGTACTTACAGGAGCAGGAATAAGTGCAGAAAGTGGTATCAACACTTTTAGAGATGCAAATGGGCTGTGGGAAGGTCATGATATTATGGAGGTAGCCTCGCCACAGGGATGGAAAAACAACCCTGAGCTTGTACTCGATTTTTATAACAAAAGGCGTAGTCAACTACATACTGTACACCCAAACAAGGCTCATTTTGACCTAGTAGCACTAGAACAAAAACACAAAGTTACTATCATTACACAAAATGTAGATGACCTGCACGAGCGAGCTGGTAGTACCTCTGTAGTACATTTACATGGTGAACTGCTAAAGGTGAGAAGTCAGCTTGATGAGACCATCGTACTAGACTGGAAACATGATCTTACCCTAGGCGATCATTGTATCCATAAATCACAATTACGTCCTCATATTGTATGGTTTGGTGAAGATGTGCCCATGATAGAGACTGCCATACAAATAACAGAGCAGGCAGATATTCTCATCATCATTGGTACCTCTATGCAGGTATACCCTGCGGCAAGCTTACTGCAATATGCACCCAAACAGACCCCTATTTACTTTATAGATCCCAACCCATCGATCGATCCTACTGCAAACCTTACTATCCTAGCAGAAAAAGCAACTACTGGAGTTGGTAAAGTTGTAGATACCTTATTAACATAACCAAATACTATTGCTTTATGAACACTCTAGAAGATATATTAACTACTATTGATCATTCTCGTGAAAAAAGAAAGTATTTTGCTTCTCTAGTACTTGATCAACCTTCTTTACTACCGCAACTACTGGCAATTTGCGCTCGAGTAGATGATGAGATATCCTGTAGAGCCTCCTGGGGGCTCGAGTTTTTGTGCAAACACAAACTTGATATTATACTACCTTACCTAGATCAACTTACAGATATGGCCGCTATGGTATATCGTCATCCAGCAGTAAGACCTATGGCTAAAATATTTGAATACCTTATTATTGCCTATTACCAAACAAAAAATGATGCCGTAATAACTTCTCTTACCACCCCGTATAGAGAGAGAATGACAGAAATCTGTTTTGATTGGCTAATTACCGATCAAAAAGTAGCACCAAAAGCATATGCTATGACTTCTTTATATTTATTAGGTACAGAATTTGACTGGGTACACCCTGAGCTTAAGGTAACATTAGAAAATAATTACAATACTGGTAGTGCTGCTTATAAGGCCAGAGCTCGTATGATCCTAAAAAAAATAAACAAAGCATAGATACCTATATCATACATATCTAAAAACATCTTGCTTATAAAATTCATGGAGTGTCCTTCGTAATTGGTAATTAATTGAATTATCTTTGCGGCTTCAAAAAATAAAACTATGTCATTATTTCCTTTGCAAGCGATCTCTCCTATTGATGGGCGTTATGCATCAAAGACCCAATCTCTTAGTGCATTTTTTAGTGAAGAAGCCTTGATAAAATATCGAGTACTCGTAGAAATTGAATATTTTATTGCACTGTGTGAGTTACCACTACCACAACTTAAAGATATAGATACTTCTCTATTTGATAAATTAAGAGCTATCTATACTTCTTTTTCTAGTGATGATGCCCAAGCGATAAAGGATATCGAAAAAGTAACAAATCATGATGTAAAAGCTGTAGAGTATTTTATCAAAGAAAAATTTGATGCACTAGGGCTACAACAATACAAAGAGTTTATTCATTTTGGATTAACTTCTCAGGATATCAATAATACTGCGATACCGCTAAGTATCAAAGAGGCAATCAACAGTGTTTATATTCCAGAATATACAGCATTGCTAGATAAATTAAAATCTCTTGTCAAAGAATGGGCTACTATACCTATGCTTGCTCGCACACATGGGCAACCAGCATCTCCTACCCGATTAGGAAAAGAGTTTCAGGTATATGTTACTAGAATTGAAGCACAGTTTGATCTACTTAACGATATTCCTAGTGCGGCAAAATTTGGTGGTGCAACAGGTAATTACAATGCTCATAAGGTAGCATACCCAGCTATAGACTGGAAAGCCTTTGGTACTCGATTTGTGCAAGAAAAATTAGGATTACATCATTCTTTTCCTACTACTCAAATTGAGCACTATGATCATATGGCCGCATTGTTTGATGGCCTTAAACGTATTAACACTATTATACTTGATCTAGATCGCGATGTATGGACATATGTGTCTATGGATTACTTTAAACAAAAAATAAAAAAAGGAGAAGTAGGATCTTCTGCCATGCCACATAAGGTAAATCCTATTGATTTTGAAAATAGCGAAGGAAATCTAGGGATTGCCAATGCATTATTTGAACACCTTGCCGCAAAATTACCTGTAAGCAGATTACAACGTGACCTTACTGATAGTACCGTACTTAGAAACATAGGAGTACCTTTTGGTCATACAATAATTGCTTTTCAGGCTACATTAAAAGGCTTGAACAAACTCTTGCTAAATGAAGAAAAATTTGCTGAGGATCTTGAAAACAATTGGGCAGTAGTTGCAGAAGCTATACAAACTATCTTAAGAAGAGAGGGGTACCCTAATCCTTATGAGGCATTAAAAGGACTTACTCGTACCAACGAAAAAATAAATCAGCACTCTATTGCTGATTTCATAGAAACCCTTGAAGTGGCTGATACTATAAAATCTGAATTAAAGCAGATCACTCCTTCTAATTATACAGGTATATAGTTATTTAGGATATTCATAAATAGACAATACCCCAAAACAAATAATAACATTGTTTTGGGGTATTTTTATATCAATTTATAGTATAAAAGGACAAAACACTACCTACTATATAAAAATAAATCCCAGCCTGAGCTGGGATCATAAACCATTATAAATGGTTTGGTACAAAAACCTAAGTTCTATATATTTTACACCAATTGAATATTGATTGTAATTAATCAAAACCCATGGTATCTACCATTTTTTTGAATGCATCGAGATTTATTTTTCCTTTCTCTACAGATTGAGCTAGTTTCACCATTTTTTCTGGTCTCATATCATCTCCTAGTATTCGTATTAATGCCAAGCCTTTTTCTTGATGTGTTCCAAAAACTATAACCTCATCAATATCATCTTCTTCTCCTTGATACTTGAGTACAACTTTGGCTCCATTTGATCCAAAACGTATCAAGGTCTCATATTGATCAGAACTAAGAATTTTCTTGATTGTAGCACGTTCTTCTTCATACTTAGCTTGATTATCATCTTTGAGTTGTAATGCTAGAAAGTTCACTTTTTTGATACTCTTTAATGCTTCTTCCTCTTCTTCATTAAGTGCCACTTTTTCTTTATCCAAAATACTAGCTGGTACATCTACAGCGATAAATGCTGCATCTTCTTGATGGTCTACAAAATATGTTTGCAAAGAGGGTTCACTATTACAACTTACTAAGAGAGTGACACAAAGCACACTCAGAATCTTAATTATATTTTTCATTCTTTATTGGTTTTTTTGATTGATTATTGTGTTATAATATGCCCTACACTTCTTTTTGAGAAAAAAGAAGTGTAGGGCATGGTACTTTATCTAGTTTCCTTTCTTTACATTTTTCAGCTCTTCACCTCCAGGAACATTCAAATGATCTGCTATTTTAGACACTTGTTTCAAATCAATATCTCCAGTAATAGTTAATACAACAGTATTAGGTCCTTTTCCACTTTCTTTTATTCCATCAAGAAACATAAACAATTCACTCACATGGTCATCGTCTTTTCCTGGTTTTGAATAAAACTTCACGTTTTTCCCGTCACTCTTTACTCTCATCAATTCTTCCATAGAGGATTTTTTGAGATAACTACTTACGTCTGCTTTCATCTTTTGCCCTACTGTAGCATCCTCTGTCGCAAAAACTTTTATATTTTTTATTTTCTCTACAAGATTCATATACTCTTGCACTTCTTTATCATTACTCTCTATGTCTATCTTACTTAACAGTTTAAACATCTTGCTTGTTACTACCACAGAGGAGACTCCTTTCATATCTTCGTATTTATCAAAAGCACTTTGTGCGCTTGATACATATGGTAATACTGCCAAAATCAGAATAATTGCTATTTTTTTCATAATATTTCAATTTTAAATACCTTACTATACTGTCTTAATAATCAGTTTTTTATAGGGTACTATGTTTTTATTTATTTTATTAATTCTTTTGTAGTGTTTTCAAATTCATTGAGGTACACTAATTCTTGTTTTCCCTCATTCATTAACTGAGAAACCATATTGAGGATTTTTTTGGTTTCTTGCAAAGCTATTTCGGGGTCCTCAAAAGTATCAACAGGTTCAGATGGGGTTGGTGCTGGTTTTAGCAAAAATAT
This sequence comes from Aquimarina sp. I32.4, assembly GCF_002924285.1. NCBI lineage: Bacteria > Pseudomonadati > Bacteroidota > Flavobacteriia > Flavobacteriales > Flavobacteriaceae > Aquimarina > Aquimarina sp. I32.4. The sequence continues at coordinate 22,413 of NZ_PGUB01000046.1, forward strand.
CCCAGCAATCAGTGCTACTGATGCCGCAATACCAATCCACGAATATCTGAATTTTCTGCCTGTATTTAATTTTAGATCCTGAGTAGCCATTATGGTACTCTCTTCAGAAAAAAACTGAAATAGATTTTTGTATTTTTCTAGGTGCGACGGCACAGTTTCTCTGGTAAAATAAACCTTTAATTCTCTTTCTTCAGAAATGGTCGTTTCGCCTTCAAAATACTTTTCCAGTAATTTTTCAATATTAGACAACTCCATAGTTATGTTTTTTTAATAATTCTTCTCTTATTTTTTTTCTTCCTCTTGATAGTGCAACTCTTACTGCTGTTTCATTAAGTTCCAGCATTTTTGCAATCTCTGCATTATCATATTGTTCTATATCTCTGAGCTGAACAATCATTCGTTGTTGCTCTGGCAGGTCATCCATAATCTTACCTACCCAATCCAAACTATCTTTTGCCTCTACTTGTCGTTGCAATGAGGCTTGCTCATCTTTGTAATTGCTATGCACAATTTTTAAGTTATTGGCTTGTTTGGCTTTTAGCCTATCAAAACAATAATTCTTGGTCATTGTCATTGCAAAGGCTTCTACATTTTTATATTGAGCCATCTTACTTTTATTCCTCCATAACTTCAATAATATTTCTTGAGTAGCATCTTCTGCCTCCTCATTACTCACTAGCAAACGTCTGGCCAACCTGAACAGTTTGTCCTTAAATCCATTTGTGAGTGTTATAAATGCTCGTTCTTTCATGATTGGTTGATGATTACATAAAACTTTGTCAGCTTTATATAAGGGAGACGACTACTCTAGTAATTTGTTACATTCTTTTTTTTATTTACTAATAAAGTAATTACATTTATCATTCTTATATCAAGAAACAAAGTCAGAATGAAACATTGCTAAGGCTAGAAGATATAAGGAATACCCGTCTATAGCAACTTATTAATTTCTTTTGACAAAATAAAAAAAATAAATAATAATATAAATGAAGTACATAAAGCATTTTGCACTATTACTATTTGTGATAGCTATGGCTACCTCGTGTTTTGATGATAATGATGATGTGAGACGCGTTGCTAGTTCTAATGAAATAAAAAGTTTTATCTGGAAAGGATTAAATGTATTTTATCTCTACAAAGCAGATGTGCCTAATTTGGCCAATAATCGTTTTACATCTGATCAAGAGTATACAAGCTTCTTAGAAGGTTTTTCTACTCCTCAAAGTATTTTTGACGCTTTACAATCTGATATAGATGATTTTAGTTTTCTGGTAGATGATTACATTGCTCTAGAACAAGCTTTTGATGGTATTACAAAAAATAATGGTATGGAATATGGCTTGGTTAGATATCCTGATAATCAAGATTTAGTTTTTGGATATGTACGCTATGTACTTCCTAATACAGATGCCGAAGCCAAAGGATTAAAAAGAGGAGATATCTTTAACACTATAAATGGCACACAGATCGCTGTTAAAAATTTTAGAGAATTATTAGCTCCTGATAGTTATGCTATCGGTCTGGCTACTTATGATGGCACCACTATTACTCCTACTGGCAATGCAGTTTCTCTTACCAAAGTACAATATACAGAAAACCCTGTTTTTATTGCTAAAACCATTGATGTTGGTGGTAGCCCTGTTGGGTATCTAATGTATAATTCTTTTACTGCTGATTTTGATGCTAAACTTAATGAAGCTTTTGCTCAGTTTAAAGGTGATGGGGTAACAGATCTTATTCTAGACCTGAGATATAATGGTGGAGGGTCTGTACAAAGTGCTATTGACCTATCTAGTATGATCACTGGTCAATTTAAAGGTAAAGTATTTACTACAACAGAATGGAATGCTGATCGACAAGAACAACTTGGAGCGACCAATCTTTTTACAGACAAGACAAGAGATAATGACGCTATTAATAGCTTAAATCTAACAAGGGTTTATATTCTTACTTCCAGAAGCTCTGCTTCTGCAAGTGAATTAGTCATTAATGGGCTAGACCCTTATATACAAACTATAAAAATTGGTGATACCACTAGAGGTAAATTTCAAGCTTCTATCACAGTGTATGATTCTGATAATTTTAGAAGGGATAATGCAAACACTGGACATACTTATGCAATGCAACCACTAGTGCTTAAGTCTATCAACTCTGTTGGTTTTACCGATTATTTCAATGGGTTTGCTCCTAATGTACAGGTTGATGAAGAGTTTTCTAATCTTGGTATTTTGGGAGATCAAAATGAGCCGCTTCTAAGAGCCGCAATTGATAATATCTTAGGTACACGTAGTGCAAAAAGCTATTTTACACAGCAACTAGAATCTGTAGGTAATAGCAAAATGTTCTCTCCTATATATGAACGTATGTATGAAGATTTTAATGTTGATGCTATAGAATAATCATCTAGTTATACCTGTTCTGATTTAAATTTACTCATAAGAAAAATGATGAATTTTTGACTTAGATGAAAAAGAAAACTCAAGCATAGCAGGCCTACGGTCGTGTTTTATTCTGAAATATCAGACAAAAAGGCGCGGTTTTATTGAGTAAATTTAAGTTGGAAATGGTATTAGACTACTAGCATACACTACAAAACAAAAACTCCCAAATTATTCTGTTTGGGAGTTTTTGTTTAACATAACTATACTACCGATCTACATAGTTATACGATTTACACATAAAAATTTCGTATATAGTTTGTTTCTTTTGCACTATATCTGTGTTATAAAATTCAACAATAGCTAAGGCTATTCTTTAATTTTATGCCTTAATCTAACACAAAATAATTCAAACTCTTTATACGAAATTCTTATCCATAACTCGTATTAAACCAATATAACAATTAGAATTTCAAATTAAATCCTATTCTTACATTTCTTCCTTTGGTATTAAACCCTAATATTTCTTGATAATCTTCGTTGGTGATATTACTCATTGTTGCATATACACTCATATTTTTAAGTACCTGATGATTAATATAGAAATCTAACATCCCAAAACTATTCAAAGAAACTCTTGCTGGCTCAAAAGTAACTGGATCTGCATTTGCAAAATCACTATCCCCTCGTTCTGTATTATACTGGTAACTTAAAGAAGTGTACGTCTTTTTTCCTAATTGATACCCAACAGTAGCATTAATCATATGCTTTGGTATTCTTATATTATCGGTTAATCTATCAATATTGGTAAACGTATAGTTTCCTTTTACAGATAATTTATCATCTAAAACAGCAGTAGAGGCTTCTACCTCTACTCCATCTACCTTAATATCATCTGTGGCATTAATATTAGCGAACGTAGCAGAGTCAAAAGTGATAAAATTTTCTGATGTACGATTGAAATACACAACACTCAATAATGTTTTTTTACTATGCGATACTTCTATCCCACCTTCTATCGTAGTACTTTCTTCTGGTTCTAGCTCAGGATTTCCTGAGGAGAAAGCTGTATCATATAACTGAAATAATGAAGGAGTGATATATGCTGTACTATAAGATACTAGACCTTTAATATAATTTTCTCCAAAGGAGTAACTATAAGACGGGTTTACATTATATACCAGCTGAGTATCATAAGCACTATGAATATTTAGTCTTGCTCCTGCATTAACATTAAGCCCAAAACGTGAAGCGTATACCACATTCACATAAGGATCTATAATATCAAACTCTGCATCATTATCACTAATGGTTTCTACCAAATCAGTAGTACCAAAGGGAACGCTCTCAAGATCAAAATCGCTATAAGAACCATTGGCTCCAACAACAGTGTGTAAAAAATAATTAAACGTATATTTATTATATGCATCAAATGTATGCACATCTCCTGTATAAATAGAAGGAAATCCAGATCTTGTAAGATCTCTTTCTAAGGTTGCATAACTATTGGTAAAAGTAAAGCTACCATTAGGGTATTTGATTTCCCAGAAAGAACCTGCGCGCAACTGTTTGCTTTCAAAACGGTTATCTGCATCCACACTAGCTCCTGCATCAAAATCATTTTTATATTGATCCAGATTTCCAAAAATGTGAAATTTGAAATTATCACTCCACTGATATCCTAATTTAGCATATACATTATATTTTGAAAAAGGATCACTCTTTGCATCTGGAACTTCTGCAGCAGACAACCCATCGGTGAATTGGTTTCCAAAACTTGCTAAATAGTTTACTTTTCCTACTGTTCCGTTTATAGAAGCTAGATTTACAAAATCATTAATATCATAATCCTGATCTTCTTGTGATTGATTTGTACCTATACTTGATTGAAAATTAGCAGAAATTTTCTTTTTGCTTTCTGGTTTTGTAATAATATTGATTACCGCAGTAGCCGCACCAGAACCATATAAAGTACTCGACGCTCCTTTTAGGATTTCGATTTCTTGAATCTGACTTACTGACAATAATCTAAGATCGAAGTCTCCAGCAGAAGAAGAAGGATCACTTACTGTTACCCCATCAACTCTAATAACTACCTGTCGGTTTCTCCCCCCTCGAATATAAACCCCCAAATTTTGACCTGCCGCACTACCATTACCATTAATAAATAGTCCAGCTGATCTACTCAATACAGTTGCCACAGATAATCCTTGGCTTTGCTCTAATTCTTTGGCTGTAATCTTAGTAATTACTTTACCACTTTGTTCTCTTTTTAGTTTAAATTTTGAATCAGAGATAACTACCTCATCCAATTCATTTACTCTTTTATCTATCTGGATTTCTTGTCCAAATACAAAAGAAGATCCCAGCATTAGAAATGCTGCTCCAAAAAATGTTTTTTTGTTCATTACTTAAATACTTATTTTTTACAATAGCCGGAAAAAAGTATGTAGTTTACCCATACCCAAACCTTTATCCCGAAAGTTTAGACTATATTGAACTCTGGCAGGTCTCCTGGCTTGCGTTTTGTTGTTGACCTTCCCACTTGATCTGAACTTGTTTCAGATTCTTTTATCATGCTTCAAAAAGATGCCAAAACAAGTTTGACACAAGCAGTGGTTTATTAGGAATAAACAACAAACATCTGTATCGATAACAGACATAACTTACAGTTGCGGGAACAGCTCAGGAATATTAAAACTATATTCAGGTATCAATTACTTATGTAACATCCCTCTTTTATATTTAGTCATCAAATCACCTGATTCCCTTTTAATCTTCAACCTTTTATAAGAAGGTATCAGAACCAAAATTCTGCGCGAATGTATCATATTTTATGGAAAATGAGATTACTTTAACAAATAAATAATGTATTCAACTACCTTTGCCTACTATATAATAAATCAAATCTAATGTTGTATTACATTACAGGAGGAGAACGTTCTGGCAAAAGTAATTATGCTCAAAATCTGGCATTACAATTATCAAGCACTCCTTATTACCTAGCCACTTCACGTATTTGGGATGCTGGTCATAGAGAACGTATAAACAGACATATTGCTGATAGAGACCAGCCATGGACCTCTATAGAAGAAGAAAAAGAAATTTCTAAAGTCATAAAAAACAACAGTGTAGTTGTAATAGATTGCGTTACATTATGGCTTACCAATTTTTTTGTTGACACCAATAATGATGTTGAATTATCTCTATCACAAGCCAAAAAAGAATTTGATAAACTACTTGATATTGATGCCACGATCATCATCATCTCTAATGAAATTGGGATGGGAGTTCATGCTACAACCAAAGTAGGAAGGAAATTTACCGAATTGCAAGGCTGGATGAACCAACATATTGCTCAATATGCCGATAAAGCAGTATTAATGGTCTCTGGCATTCCTGTTCAAATTAAAAACTCTAATTAGTCAAAATGCAAACAAACTTTACGATACAACCATTATCAAATCAAAAACTAGAAAATACTTTAAAAGTCAAAATTGATTCTAAAACAAAACCAATTGGAGCGCTAGGAACTCTAGAGGATATAGCACTGCAAATTGGTATGATACAGAATACAGATTGCCCCAGTTTGAATAATACTTCTATTTTGGTATTTGCAGGGGATCATGGCATTGCTCGTAAAGGAGAAGTAAATCCATATCCACAAGAGGTAACCGCACAAATGGTCTATAATTTTATAAATCAGGGCGCTGCAATCAATGTTTTTTGCAAACAACATGCTATCGATCTCAAAATAGTAGATGCTGGAGTAAATCATACTTTTGAAAACATCTCTGGATTAATAGATGCTAAAATCGATTTTGGCACCAAAAACTATCAGGAACAACCTGCCATGAGTACTTCACAATGTATCTCTGCCATAGAAAAAGGTGCTGACTTAATTGTAAAATCACATGCTGATGGATGTAATACAATAGGTTTTGGAGAAATGGGAATTGGCAACACCTCTTCTGCTTCTTTACTTATGTCATATTTTACAAAAATTCCTATAAAAAATTGTGTTGGTTCTGGTACAGGTCTTGACACTCAGGCTATCAAAAATAAACAACATATCTTATCAGGTGTATATCAGCAATACACACTATCCTCTCCCTTAGAAGCATTAGCCACCTTTGGAGGATTTGAAATAGCTATGATTACAGGAGCAATCCTTAAGGCAGCCGAACTCAAAATGACAATCATTATAGATGGTTTTATTGTTACATCTGCTTTACTAGTAGCGCATGCTATGTACCAAAATGTACTTGATTATTGCATTTTTGCACATGTATCAGAAGAACAAGGACATCAAAAAATGTATGAGTTTTTAAACAAAAAACCTTTGGTTAATTTAGGCATGCGATTAGGAGAAGGAACGGGAGTAGCTGTAGCTTACCCTATCATCGCTTCTGCCGTAGCTTTTCTTAATAATATGGCTAGTTTTGAAAGCGCAGGAGTATCTGGTAATAAGTAATAAAAAAGGGATACGTCTCAGATATAGATTCAGTGATTGGTTTATAAAAAACAAATAATATAAACAGATGAAAAAAGGAGTATTATCTATATGTATTGCTATTATTGGAATATATTTTATCTATTGGTTTAATATTGATTTATACAAAAAATCGGTTATTTTTACAGAACAATCAAACAATACTGCAATATCAAATTCCTATATTTTTAAATTCGCCAAAACCTTTACAATAGCTACCGTTTGTCTTGGTTTATTAAGCCTTTATTTTGGTGTAATTTCTTTTTTAAAGAAAAATAAGGTTGGAGGTATCGGGATTATTTTGGCAGTACTACTTATAATCTGTGCTTTTATCCCCTTTTGGAAACATATATAATTAATAGATGAAAAAAGAGATCCATATTTTCCTAACGGCATTGATGTTTTTTACTCGAATCCCATGCCCAAAATGGGTAAATCATGATCCTGAGTATTTAAAACTCAGTTCCAAATATTTCTCTTTGGTAGGAATTGTTGTAGGCAGTATAGGAGCTTCTGTTTTTTACTTGAGTTCTTTTCTTTTTTCTATAGAAATCTCATTACTACTATCAATATCTACAACAATATATAGCACAGGAGCATTTCATGAAGATGGTTTTGCAGATGTATGTGATGGTTTTGGTGGGGGATGGACAAAAGAGAAGATATTGCTCATTATGAAGGACTCTCGATTAGGAACCTATGGTACTATTGGTCTATTCCTTTTATTAGCATTAAAATTTGCTTCCTTGCAAAATATAGAGGCATTCTACATCCCTCTAGTTATAATAGCAGGGCATAGCACAAGTCGTTTTATTGCAACAACATTACTTTACACACATACGTATGTGAGAGATACAAAAGATAGCAAAGCAAAGCCTGCTGCAAAAAGTATGAATCTATCTTCATTAATTATAAGTGGAGTATGGGGAATACTACCACTATGTTTTTTTAAAAACCCATGGGTATTCATATGCTTAATCCCCATGTATCTCTCAAAAATGTTTTTGGGGTATAAGTTCAAAAAATGGATTGGCGGACAGACAGGTGATTGTGCTGGAGCAGTGCAACAGTTGAGTGAAGTTATTTTTTACCTTACTATCTTAGCACTATGGAAATATATTTGGTAAGACATACAACTCCTAATATAGAAAAAGGGATTTGCTACGGCCAGAGTGATATAGGAATCACCGAATCATTCGCCGAAGAAATAAAAGAAATACATAAAAATATTCCTTTGCATGAAATCACTACAGTATATAGTAGCCCATTGCAACGATGCAAAATATTAGCAAAGACATTCAAAAAACCAATCATACAAGATGCTAGACTCAAAGAGATGAATTTTGGAGATTGGGAGCTACAAGCATGGAACGATATTGATCAGGAAATATCAGCCCCTTGGATGAACGATTTTGTTAATGTACAAGTCCCTAATGGAGAATCTTATGTTATGCTACAAAAAAGGGTATTGGATTTTTACTATTCACTACCCCTCTCTTCAGAAGAAAAGATACTTATCACAACACACGCAGGGCCAATGAGAGCATTACTCGCACATATCAGAAAAATAGCTCTTAAAGATTCTTTTGATATTAAAATTGGATACGGTGAGGTGATATCATTTTTTATCTAAAAAACATTAACTTTTCTTTTTGAAATCATTCCTGAAACAAACTTATTCTGATTCACTATTTTTACAAAAAAACGACCTTCATGCGCAATGTCTTTCTAATCTCTTTCTTAGTACTCTTACAGATATCTTGCAAAAAAACAATTAAAGAAGATAGCTCTCTTACCGTTATGTATTTGGCTCCTCAAAAAATTGAATATGCTTCTGGATTTACCATACAAAACAAAAAAGGGTATAAAGAAATTAAAGTAACCACCCCATGGCCAAATGCAAAACAAGAACTCACTTATATATTATATCCCAAAGGAACAAATAAACCTCCAACATTTCCTAATACTACGTATATTGAAGTTCCTATAGAAAGAGTTGTTGTCACTTCTACTACAGATATCCCAATGTTGGAATACTTGAATCTTGAAGATAAATTGGTCGGTTTTCCACATACCGATTATATTTCATCAGAAAAAACAAGAACATTAATTGATAGCGGTAGTATCAAAGAACTTGGTAAAGCAGAGAATTTGAATACTGAAGTTGTTCTTGAGCTTGCTCCTGAGTTAATTATTGCTTTTTCCTCTTCTGGGGATACAAACACATATAACCTCATTCAAAAAACAGGTATTCCTGTAGTAATGAATGGTTCATGGCTAGAAGAGCACCCATTAGGAAGAGCTGAATGGATAAAATTTATAGCGGCTTTTTTTGGTAAAGAAACCATCGCAGAAGAGGTATTTCAAAACATTAAAAAAGAATATACTCAAGCCTCTACTCTAGCTCAAAATACTGCCTTATCCCCCTCTATCTTATCTGGCAATATGTATAAAGATGTATGGTATGTGCCTGGAGGTAATAGTTTTTTTGCTAAGTTTTTAAAAGATGCGAATACCAACTATCTATGGTCTGAGAATAAAAAAACAGGAAGCCTTGCCTTAAATTTTGAAAGCGTATTAGAAAATGCACAAAACGCTGACTTATGGATTGGATCTATAAATGCAGCCTCATTAAATGAATTAGAAAAAAATAATAGGCAATATACTTTATTTAATGCGTTTAAAAATAAAGCCGTATATTCTTCATCCTTAAAGGTGGGACATAAAGGAGGATTAATCTATTATGAATTAGGCCCTATGCGACCAGATTTAATTCTAAAAGATATCATCAAAATTGCTCACCCAGAGATGTTGACGGATTATGAACCTTATTTTTTTGAAAAACTAAACTGATCGTGACCCCAAACACATCATACAAACGTACTTTTATAGGTATTACAATAGTTCTACTTATCTGCTTTATTGCTAATATTAGCCTAGGCTCTGTATATATTCCTTGGCTAGATACATTGAGCAGCCTTTTTGGTGGCGTGGTAGACAAAGAATCGTGGAGACATATTATAATCCATTATCGATTACCCAAAGCTATTACGGCAATTATAGTAGGTAGTGGACTTGGTATCTCTGGTTTATTAATGCAAACATTATTCAGGAATCCATTGGCTGGGCCTTTTGTATTAGGGATTAGTTCTGGAGCTAGTCTTGGAGTTGCTATAGTCATATTAGGAAGCTCTTTTGCTGGTATAGCTTTTTCTACTTTTTTAATTTCTAATTGGGGGTTGGTTATTGCTTCTAGCTTAGGTAGTATTCTAGTCTTACTCGCTGTTATAATAGTATCTCTAAGAATACGAGATACTATGGCAATCTTAATCATAGGGCTTATGTTTGGTAGTATTACCACGGCTATAGTAAGTGTGCTATCCTATTTTTCACCAGCAGATCAATTACAACGCTATGTCTTTTGGGGGTTTGGTAGCCTAGGCAACCTCTCCTGGCATGATGTACTTATATTTTCTGGTATATTTATCATAGGAGTATTACTATCTATTCTTGCCATAAAACCTCTAAACACCTTATTATTAGGAGAAAACTATGCTCGTAGCCTTGGTTTGAATATCAAAAAAAGTCGCTTTCTTATCATCATAACAACTGGGCTACTAGCAGGTAGTATTACCGCATTTGCAGGCCCTATTGCCTTTATAGGATTGGCGATACCACATCTTACCCGACAACTTTTTCATACTTCAGATCATAAAACATTAATACCTGCCGTAGTGCTTTTTGGAAGTATTATTATGCTAATTTGTGATAGTGTTTCCCAATTACCATTTAGTGAATACACCCTTCCTATCAATGCAATTACATCATTGATTGGAGCCCCTATAGTTGTCTGGTTACTGGTACGTAAACGTAAAATGTTATTTTAATTTACAACTACATCATATCCTTATAAAACTAATAATTTAATAAATAGTATCTTATCCATCATTTTATAAAATCACATAACAATGGATTCGATAGAATATTTAGAAGGCATCAAAAAACAATTTGAATATTACAAATCTCTAGGTGAAAAAACAATGGCACAAATACCTGACGAAAAAGTTTTTTGGCAGTACAACGATGATTGCAACAATATCGCAATACTTATAAAACATCTCTGGGGAAATATGAAGTCTAGATGGACTAATTTTTTGACAGAAGATGGCGAAAAAGAATGGAGACAACGTGATGCAGAATTTGCAAATGATATCAATTCAAAAGAAGAACTTATAAATAAATGGAATGAAGGATGGCAATGTCTTTTTGATGCATTAGCATCTATCAATAAAAATAATTTTGATCAGCCCATATATATTCGTAATATAGAACATAGTATTACGGAAGCAATCAACAGACAATTAGCACATTACTCATATCATATCGGTCAAATTGTGTATATTGGAAAAATGACTACCCAAGGACATTGGCAAAGTCTTTCTATTCCCAAAGGAAAATCGCAGGAATTTAATAAAAAACGATTTGCCCAACCCAAACACAAAGCTCATTATACCGATAAGCTTACCAAAGATGATAGTAATTAAAAATTACAATTTAATAAAATAGTCAATAACTCCTCCCTGTTTGTTAATAACTATGGTTTTGCTAATACCAAAATCCAATTAGATTACAATTATATTTGCGTAAAACTGTACATAACTAGTCACACTTATATATGAAATTTATAGTATCCAGTTCTTACTTACTTAAGCAACTACAGGTATTAGGAGGGGTAATTAGCAATAGTAATACCCTCCCGATTTTAGATAATTTTTTATTTGAATTAGACAATAACTCATTGATTGTTTCTGCCTCGGATCTAGAGACAACTATGTCTGCAAAATTAGAAGTAGAATCTTCTGATCAAGGAACTATTGCCGTACCTGCAAAATTATTGTTGGAAACACTTAAGACTTTTCCTGAGCAACCCTTAACATTTGTTGCTGCAGATAACAATACAATAGAGATCAGTTCTAATCATGGTAAATATGCGCTTGCATATGCTAATGGTGAAGAATTTCCAAAAGCAGTAGAATTAGAAGATCCTAGTTCTACCAATATATTAGGAGATATTCTTGCAACTGCTGTAAGCAAAACTATTTTTGCTACAGGTAATGATGACTTAAGACCTGTAATGAGTGGTGTATTTTTCCAGTTCTCTACAGAAGGGCTAACTTTTGTTGCCACAGATGCTCATAAACTTGTCAAATACACCCGAGAAGATATTCAAGCATCTCAATCTGCAGAGTTTATCATGCCCAAAAAGCCACTTACTTTGCTTAAAGGTATTTTGGCAGGTAGTGATAGCGAAGTATTAATTGAGTATAATGAATCTAATGCCAAGTTTACTTTTGATGAAACCCAGTTAATCTGTAGATTGATAGATGGTAAGTACCCAAATTATGAAGCGGTAATCCCTAAAGAAAACCCTAATAAACTTACTATTGCAAGAACACAGTTTTTAAACTCTGTTCGTAGGGTATCTATTTTCTCTAATAAAACTACACATCAGATTCGATTAAAAATTGCTGGAGCTGAACTTAATATATCTGCAGAAGATATCGATTATTCTAATAAAGCAGAAGAACGCTTGACATGTGACTATCAAGGCGACGATATGCAAATTGGATTTAATTCTCGTTTTCTCAGTGAAATGTTAAACAATCTTAATGCAGATGATGTACAACTGGAAATGTCATTACCTAATAGAGCAGGGATTCTTACTCCTATTGATGGGTTGGATGAAGGTGAACATGTAACCATGTTGGTAATGCCAGTAATGCTTAACAGCTAAATACAACAAAATAGTATAACATAAAATCCAACTTTTTTATAGAAGTTGGATTTTTTCATTTAAAACAAGCACCTTTATAAACAGAATGAAGCTAACTCCAAAGAAAATATTTCTGATAGATGGTCTTGGTGCGCTACTTACCGCTTTTTTATTAGCCATAGTATTAACTCAATTTGAAGATGTTTTTGGAATGCCGCAGAAAACATTGCTAGTTTTATCATCTATAGCTTGCGTATATGCTGGGTATTCTCTTTTTAATTATAAATTCTTGAGGAAGAATTGGAAATTTTTTATGATCATCATTGCTATTGCCAATGTAATATATTGTTGTCTTATACTCTATTTTATTTTTTTCTACAAAAACAAATTAACCAATCTCGGGATTATATATTTTCTACTCGAAATCTTTATCATAATCAGCCTTACCTGTATTGAAATAAATACGATTGTTTCTTCTAGAAAAAATAATTGATATTCAACAATTCAAGTTTCAGTATCAAATATATCATAGTTATCAATAAAATTATCTCAAGAATACATTATTTTTATCCATTAAAAACTTCTTTACTCCATATCATTAAAAAAAATAAACTCACAAAACAATAGTGAATTTTAAATAATATGAAAGCACTACAAGTAATAGCTATATTTATAATACTCTTTTTAAATATTCATTTCTTACATTGTCAAATTGAAAACACTAGTATTGAGGTTTTACAAAATCAATATGCCCAAAGCTTATTAGAAAGCAACTATCCACGATCTCAAGGGTATTCTTATGGTCAAGATCATACTTTGCATCATCCTGATCATGATTTTACATTAGGAAGCATACAAGTAGATATTCTTAAAAACTCCTTAGGAGATTTTAATCAAGATGGTATCAAAGACTATTGGGGTAGTGTGATAGATGAGGGACTAGGAGGCGGTGGTAATGCATTTGGCTATGAAATAGGTATTTTTCAACTTTCAAAAACTGATGAACTTTTATTCATTCCTTATTTTGAAGGAGGTAAATTTTCTGATATACACTATACACTTGATGGTTACAAAAATGAAATACCTATAATTGGTGTAACCCCTAATTTTCAAGGAAGTTATGGTCTTTCTATTGAAAAATCAGAAACTGTAGCTATCGCTTTTGAAAATGGTGAAATAATCTCAAAATCTTATGAAAATAATTGCCAAATGGCACAAATGAAAAACAAAAGTATTTTTAAAGAACCTCTTCTTAATGTACAAAAGAAAGAAACTCTAAGTGAGTTTCTAGAAGTACAACAACAAGAAACTTATATTGATAATACAATTACATATCAAGCTGACATAAGTGGTTGTAATGATTTTTTTCTGAATTTTTATGCCAATACTAAAACAGAAATGAAAGAAGAGAGATTTATTCAAATAGTATTTGATTTTCTGAATACCCACACTAGGTTTCCATCAATTGTAAAAAAATTAAAACAACAATATCACCATACAGGTATCTCGACTGATACTGATTATCTACCAACAGAATCAGGATGGAGTTATAATATTAAGAGCTATACATCAAAAGGCGACACTTATCTAAGTCTTAAATATTATCATAGAAATCAATAACACTTATATGAAATATAATTTTCTTTTACTTTCTATATTTCTACTTTATTCCTGCATTCAACACAAATCAAAACAAGAATCTTTATCAACTAATATCCATACAAAAACAAAAGAAGAGTCTTTACAAAATGGCATAGTACATACAGATTCTATTTTTAAGAAATATGAGTATAAGACAATTACAATTAGAGATGTTACTCCTAAACTCTATCACCAGCACAAAATAGTACTCAATCTATATAAAAAAGGGAGCCATCATTTGTATCAAAAAATCACACATTCTTTCTACTCCATGACTTCATATAAACCAAAGGTTTTTGATTTTAATTTTGATGGCTTAGAAGATTTTGCTCTAGAAGAAGATAATACTATAAATACTGGTCTTGTTCATGGATTTTATATGCAAAAAAAGAATGGCTTGTTTATTAGAAGTGATTTTCCTTTCTCTTTTATTCCATCAAAAATTGATTATGATAAACAAACACTAACGGTATATAACATCCTAGGGTGTTGTAAAATTCACAGAGCCGTTTATCAATTAAAAGATAAAAAGTGGGAACAAATAGAATCCGTAGTTGAAGAAATGGAAACATCATCTGATTAAACATTAGTTAAACTCCTCATTATAAACTCTCAACAATATTCCTAAAGAACATACTTGAAGAGTTATCTAGAATCACTATACAGGTTTTTCTTTTTGTATTTCTTATAATATATGTTCTTGCAGCCATCCATAAACCTGTATGTATTACCACACCTTCATCCATGATCATCCAACCAAAACCATAGTCTGATGTTTCTCCTGTAGTCAATACAGGTTTTTTAAAAGCTTCTTTCAAATTATCTTTACTTAACAGTTCATTTTGATACCAAAATGTATCCCATATTACAAAATCATGTACACTACAAAAAACGCCACCATCTCCTGCCACTCCATCAATAAAAGTAGGTTTTATCTCTTTTATACCTCTTATCGTTTCATCAAACCCTCCTGTCTTATTTTTAAATGTTTTTTCTTCTGATAATAAATTCCATACTCTGGTATCTTTCATCCCCAACGGTTCAAAAAGATGAGTTCTCATATAGGTTTCAAAAGATACATCTGAAACAACCTCTATAATTCTGGCTAGTAGAATATAATTTGTATTAGAATACTTATATTCTGCATTGGGCAAGAAATCTATTTTTGGTTTATTTTTTATTAATAAATCCACCGCCTTTTTATTAGTCAAAACACCAATCTTTTCTTTATTCTTTTTTGCAAGCTTCATGTATTTATCTGGTACTCCCGATGTTTGGTTCAACAGATGCCTAATAGTAACCCCTTTATAAGGGAACTCTTTTATGTATAATGACACCTCTTCATCATAATCGATATCGCCTTGCTCTTTTAGAAGCATAATTCCTGCTGCTGTAAATTGCTTGGATACAGATGCTAACCGTAATGAAGAATGTATAGAGAGCTTCTCTTTTTTTGAATAATCAGTATACCCATATCCTTTTATAAGTAATGGTTTGCCTTCTTTAGAGATAAGTACCGCTCCATTAAATTTATTTTGTCGCTGTAACTCCTCAAACCACTTATCCATCAACACCACCTTTTCTTCATCGGTAACATTATCTGGCAATTCTAACTCAGGAACTTGTAAATAAAATGTAAAAAACCAGGTAAAAAAACCAACAATCACGACTACAACCCCTAATAAAATATAAAGTGCTATTCTCATCTATAATTTTGTTTTGATAATTAGTTATACTATGAGAATAAGTTTATAGAGTCAACCTTATACTACTCACAACTTATTGCACAGCATAAAACAACAGTAACTTTCTCTATTAGTGATCAATGCAAATAGAATGTTACATAAAAAAACAACGCTCTAGTTTATAATTGCTATTATTCGTATCTTTAATTCATGGATTTAGAAAAGATAAAAGTTGAAATAGGTAAGTTATCCATTGAAGATCAGGCTTTATTGGCGGCAGAACTTGAGAAATTGACTTTGAAAGGAAGTCCCGCAGTT